>JAZGGT010000306.1:0-6247 GCA_036480555.1 Bacteroidales bacterium
CTTAGTGTAGGACCGCTAACATCGGTAATGATCTCATATGGGAATAAGGGTATACCCGGATTGTCGGACTTGTATAGTTGAAAGGACGTGACTTCACCTGATTCCTCAATATAGAAGTCCATACTTACCTGGTCTTCTCCCACGGCTGAAGCCTGTTCTGCATTGATCCATTGGGGATGCAGGGGGTGCTGGATCTGCCTGCAGGCGTTATTTGAGAATGAGCCTGCACCATCACTTCTGATGGCCTTCACAAAATAACAATACCGTCGGTTATCCTCAATATTATTATGCACTGTATTATGCACGCCATAATCGGTCTGATCAATGGTGAAGTAGGGACCATTATCAACGCTCACATAGATTTCATGTTTCACATATACAATTGAATCCCAACCTAAATAAGGAGTCCAACTCAATTTCATTTCCTTTTCACAGGAATCGTATTGAATCGTGAGGAACATTGTTGTATGGGCATCGGCCAAAGGTGACAGTTTATATCCATCCCGGTCGCTGGCAACGGTCATGGAAACAGCTCCGTACCCGGCTTTAGACGTGGCCCAAAGATATTCAAGGGTATCCTTTCCAATTGTATCAATAACTTGGCCCGCAAAGTCTATCTGTTCGTAAATGACAGACCTGTCGACAGTATCAGCAGGATTAATTTTCCATGTGATGTAAACATATCCAGTTGCAGTATCCACACTTACATAGTCGATTATCGGTGGATCAGGACCAGGTGGAGGACCTCCCTGTGCCAGTCCGGATGCCGGTAGTATGAGGATGATCAGAAATATATAAATGCGTGTGGCCAAGGATGATAATTTTCAGCTGGTATCCTAAAACTACAAATAAAAATAAACTTTTTAGTCCTCTGTTGATGAATAACGGGAATCTACTGCGATTTGATATTTTATTTCACCCAGGGTTTGTTAATTTTGTGGTTCATGAAAAAACTGAGGATATACCGGAGACTGCTAATTCTGAGATTCAAGCATATCGGTCAGAGGCAGTTCATCCTGATTCTGAGTGCAGTAATTGGTCTTCTCGTGGGATTGGGTGCCGTGGTCATCAAGAACCTGGTCCACCTGATCCAGCAATCTCTAACAGTTGGGTTGGTCCAGGGATTACATCATGCCCTGTATTTTGTCTTCCCCATGATCGGGATCCTGCTGGTTGTTGTGTTTATAAAATACATTAACAAACGGCCGGTACAGCACGGGATCCCCAGTGTACTCCATGCAATTTCCAAACACAACGGTATAATCAGGCGGCATAATCTCTATTCTTCCGTGATCAGCAGTGCACTTACGGTTGGATTTGGGGGGAGTGTAGGACTGGAGGGACCGACCGTTGCAACCGGTGCTGCTATTGGTTCCAATATCGGCCGGGAGTTCAGATTGAGTTACAAGCAGATCATCCTCTTGCTGGGTTGTGCCTGTGCGGGTGCCATGGCCGCCATCTTCAAGGCACCCATTGCAGCCATTGTTTTTGCCCTTGAAGTTATCATGCTCGACCTTACCCTGGCTTCGCTGGTTCCCCTGCTGGTTGCTTCTGTAACGGCTGCACTGACATCTTATCTGTTCATGGGCCAGAACTTCCTGTATGCTGTAAATATCCAGGAATCCTTTGTTATGAAGCATGTTCCATACTATATATTGCTGGGTATTCTTGCTGGCCTCATGTCAGTATATTTTACCCGGATCTATATGTTTGTAACAGGGATATTTGAGCGGATGAAAAATATCTGGTACCGGCTATTGATCGGGGGATTTGCCCTGGGTGTCCTGGTTTTTTTTATTCCATCCCTGTACGGGGAAGGGTATGAGGAGATCAACCATGCCCTTAATGGGAACTATACTTACCTGTTCGACCAGTTTCTTTACGAGGGATTCCGTGACAGCACCATGGTCTTGCTGATCATCCTTTTTTTCCTCCTTGCCCTGAAAGTCGTAGCCACCAGCATTACTTTTGGTGCCGGGGGAATTGGCGGGATATTCGCACCATCCCTGTTCATCGGGGTCAATCTGGGATTGTTCGTGGCCAAGGTGATGCAGGTGTTGGGGATTGATGTCCCGGAAGGTAATTTTGCCCTGGTAGGGATGGCAGGTCTCATAGCAGGTGTGATCCATGCACCACTTACCGCAATCTTCCTGATCGCTGAAATTACTGGAGGATATGAATTATTTATGCCCCTGATGATCGTATCCACCATATCCTATGCGACAGTAAGATTCTTCGTTTCCAATTCCGTTTATACCATTCAGCTGGCAAAGAGGGGGGAACTGATGACCCATGACAAGGATAAAAATGTATTGTTGCGAATGAAGGTTGACAGCCTCATTGAAAGGGATTTCAGTAAGATACATCCCGAAGCCACCCTGGGAGACCTGATCACAGTCATTAAAAAAGCCCACCGGAATATTTTCCCTGTCGTGGATCAGGATGGGATCTTCTACGGGATTGTAAAGATGGATGACATTCGCCACATCATGTTTGAGACAGACAGCTGGGACACCACATATGTCCGCGACCTGATGTTCATGCCACGCTTTACCATAAAGCAGAACGAATCTATGGAAGAGGTGGCCAAAAAATTTCATGTCAGCAGCCGCTATAATATTGCAGTCCTGGAGGATGGCAAATATATTGGTTTTGTTTCCAGGGCCAAGGTGTTTTCTACATACCGTAATATGCTCAAGGAAATTTCGCGGGAATAAGTTTTATTGAAATAATTGATCCAGCGCTGCTGCATATTCCGCTACGCGAAACACGTGAGGCAGCTTATATATCAATTATTTCAATAAAAATCATCCACAGCTCCTTTATATTTTGTTACGCGAAACACGTGAGGCAGCTTATGTATCAATTATTTCAATAAAAATCATCCACAGCTCCTTTATATTTTGTTACGCGAAACACGTGAGGCAGCTTCACCATTATATGCTATCAAAGAAAAAGGACTGCCCCGAAAAGGAGGCAGCCATGGAAAGTATTTCAAATAAATTTAAATTACCCGCTCCATTTATCGTCACTGAAGGCGAGAATGGGCACAAAGACCACTGACAGCAATACTAGGCCTACTGTAAAGCCGGTACCCCGGCCGAAATTTTTTGAGATTCCATTGCAAATCAAGACCCATACAACAAGGAAGAGAATGGGACCTGCAATAGGAATGATGGCGAGTAAAATACTGAAAACCCACCACCAGGGTTTTCCAGCAACCCTCAAAATGACAAGAAAATTGAAAATGGGAATCAGGATTGCCCAACCTGGTTGCTCGGCTTTTTTGAAAACAATCCACCATGAGACAATCATAAATACCATGATGGCGAGCCATACGACTAGCATGCCAGCGCCCATACCCTTAAATACACCTAATAGTTGTTCAGGATCCATAATGTTTAATTTTTGTTAATGATAAAAATTTTGACTTGAATAAATTTATGTTATTTTTTTGCAAAAACCAAAGTACAGATTGCAAGTCCGGACTTTTAAAAGTTTATTTTATATAATTCATCTGATTTTAGTGTTAATTTCTTCTTCTGTTAAGGCGGGCTTGCTGACTCCCCTGTTGTAATAATATTATTAATTTTAGGTTTTTGTTTACCGTATATTCTAATCTGATTCAAAATAATTAAGCCGAAATGAAAAGGGACGAAACTGTATTTAAGTTGATCCAGGATGAAAAGAACAGGCAGCTCGATGGGATCGAGCTAATCGCCTCAGAGAACTTTGTCTCTGACCAGGTCCTCCAGGCCATGGGTTCATGCCTGACTAATAAGTATGCTGAAGGCCTTCCGGGTAAAAGATATTATGGCGGATGCCAGGTAGTGGATGAGGTGGAACAACTGGCCATCGACCGGGCCAAAGAACTTTTCGATGCAACCTGGGTGAACGTCCAGCCACACTCCGGAGCGCAGGCAAATGCTGCGGTCATGCTTGCGATACTTAAGCCTGGAGATACTTTTCTCGGACTTGATCTGTCACATGGTGGTCACCTGACCCATGGATCGTTTGTTAACTTCTCGGGAATACTTTACAATCCCGTCGCATATGGAGTAAACAAGGAAACCGGGCAGGTTGACTATGATGAGATGGCAGCCATTGCCAAACGTGAGAAACCCAAAATGATCCTTGCTGGTGCATCGGCTTATTCGAGGGACTGGGATTTTGAGCGGATGCGTGAGATCGCCGATGAGAACGGAGCATTGCTGATGGCTGATATCGCCCATCCAGCAGGAATGATCGCCAAGGGATTGTTAAATCCTCCTTTTCCGCATTGTCATATTGTTACGACTACTACCCATAAAACCTTGCGTGGTCCGCGCGGCGGTATGATCATGATGGGAGAGAATTTTGAAAATCCATGGGGACTCACTACCCCGAAAGGAAAGATCAAGACCATGACACAGCTATTGGATTCAGCCGTTTTTCCAGGTACACAGGGCGGTCCCCTGGAACATGTCATCGCAGCCAAGGCAGTCTCTTTCGGGGAAGCCCTTTCCGACAGTTTCAGGGATTATATGTTGCAGGTGAAGAAAAATGCAGCAATCATGGCAGATGCATTCATCTTGCTGGGTTACAAGGTGATCTCCGATGGTACGGACAACCATTCCATGCTGATAGACCTGCGTCCCAAATATCCGGATATTACCGGTAGGACCGTTGAAAACACACTTCAATCGGCAGATATCACCATCAATAAGAACATGGTCCCATTTGACGACCGCTCACCATTCCAGGCATCCGGCATCCGGATAGGAACACCGGCCTTGACCACCAGGGGTGTGAAGGAAGACCTGATGGAACCTATTGTTGAGATGATTGATACAGTAATCGCTAACCACGAGGACGAAGGTAAGATCAAGAGTGTAAGGGAGAAGGTTAACCAGATGATGAAGGATTATCCACTCTTTGCTTACTAATCCCTGATAACAGAACCACATCATGCTTATCCAACTATGGGATCATCTGGTCCAGTTGCTACAGGAACTTGACCTGACCTGGTGGAAGATCCTGGCTGTAATAGGCGTGGGTGTGGTGGCAGGATTCATCAATACGGTCGCCGGCAGCGGATCCCTGCTGACCCTTCCACTGCTGATGTTCCTGGGACTACCGGCAAATGTGGCCAATGGGACAAACAGGATAGCCATCCTGCTTCAGAATGTAGTTGGCGTGGCCAGTTTCAAACGACAAAAAGTACTTGATCTTAAGCAGGGATGGATCATCGGCTTGCCGGCTGTGGCTGGCTCCATCCTTGGAGCCCGTATTGCCATCAGCATTAACGATGCAATTATGGAGAAAGCCATTGGCGGACTCCTCATTCTCATGTTTTTCCTGATCATTCTCAAACCCGGCCGCTGGCTTAATAGCCATGAGGGCCAGCCGCCAATAAAACTTCTATTTCAGATCATTATTTTCTTTTTCATCGGGGTATATGGCGGATTCATCCAGGCCGGGGTTGGATTCTTTTTACTGGCGGGACTGGTTCTCGGTGCCGGATTTGAACTCGTCAGGGCCAATGCCCTGAAGGTCTTCATTGTGTTTCTTTACACTCCCTTTGCCCTGGCTATATTTATGTGGAACAATGATGTGAATTATGTTCTGGGCTTCATCCTGGCCATTGGGAACATGACCGGAGCCTTATTTGGAGCCCGTGTGGCTGTTAAATGGGGAGCCAAAGCAGTCAGGATATTTTTGCTGGTGGCCCTGTTCTTTGCCAGCCTGAAACTCTTGGGGGTATTCGAACTCTTTTTAAGCTTCAAATAAACACTGCACTACCTACATAAGCATCTCAGTCATTGGTTTCATACGACAATTTAACATTCAATTAGAACTAATAATTATGGATATAAAAAAAAATCTTCTACCATGCTTGGTTACCTTCTCGATAATATGTTCCGCCCAGGAAAAAGAATCCAGGGAGATATCCATGCCCGAGGGTATCGAATTTATCCAGGATATAAATTATGCGGGGACCAATAACCCGGTGCAGGTACTGGATATCGTTATACCAGAAAACAGATCCTCAGAGAAGCTCCCGGCCATTGTCTATATCCATGGAGGTGGATGGTTAGGGGGTGACAAAGGAAACAGTATTAAAACACTGAAGCCTTTCATTAAAGATGGTGACTATATCGGCATTGCCATCAATTATCGGCTAAGTGATGAAGCTAAATGGCCTGCCCAGATCCATGATTGTAAAGCTGCCATAAGATGGATCAAAGGAAATGCAGAAAAATATGGA
>JAZGGT010000307.1:0-2841 GCA_036480555.1 Bacteroidales bacterium
AATGATGGATCCTAAACCAGTACCATACAATACAGATACAAAGTTAGGGAGTATTAAAACTTAGTATGCATTAAATTATTTCGAGACAATTATGAAAAACTGGATAATTATTTTCTTAGGCCTGGCAGGTTGTACGACTGTGCAGGAATACTCAACATGTGAAAGCTGGGACGAAATGGTAGGGGGAGACAGTTTCAAGTATGTGGCTTCTGTTCGGGTCTCTGATCCCGGTTCAGTGGAGCAGCCTTCATATTCTGGATTCTGGTTTTATGATGAACAACAATTTGACAAAACCGGCCGGTATGCTCTTGGCATGAAGGTCTATTTCCAGGAACGAGACGTGGTCCCTTCCGATCAGGGAGATATTGGATACTTCGATTTGCAGGATGAATTTAAGTGGGAAAAGATAGGTGAAACCACGGCATGGAACTGGCAACAAGGTTGCCGTCTGCAATGGCGCCCAAATTCGGATGAAATCCTGTGGAATGACAGGAGCGATGACGGTACTCATTTTATTTGCCGGGTATATAACTTTAAAACCGGTGAACGGCGAACTTTGCCACGGCCTGTTTACGATGTAACTGATGATGGTACAATGGCCCTGACCCATGATTATGCCCGGATGAAGCATGCAGGCACTTTATATGCCGGGATACCTGATCCCTATGAGGACCTGCAATCCCCAAAACAATCCGGCATAGAACGCATGGATATGGAAACTGGCAATGTTGAATTTCTTATCAGCCTGGATAGAATGGCTGAAATCGCCTTTCCACAAGGCTATACAGGAAAAACCAATCTATACTTCTTCCGCGAAGGATGGAATCCTTCCGGCACACGGTTCATCGCCTTCCTTCGAAACATGGACAGTCCGGACCGCCATGTCTCGGGCTGGTCAATCTCCGCTGACGGGCAGGAAGTCCGCTATTTCTTTGATAATCCGAGTCACCATGTATGGCAAGATGACACTACCATGCTGGAAGGTCGTTACTTTGGGCTTTTCAATGATGATGGATCAGGTAAAATGGTACAAAAACTAGCCGATGTGAAGGCCAATGTTGATCCGACAATCCTGCCTGAACCGTATGATGACTGGATCATGGGCGATACTTATGTTCTTGACGGTGTGCAGCATTTGTTTTTATTTCACAGGCCTACCAGCCTTTTTGTTCCTTTGGCGAGGTTAAAATCAACCGGACCAAGCGGGGGGATTTACAGGGTTGACCTTCACGCACGTTGCAGCCGGGATGGCAGGACTGTATCGATCGATGCTACCCACGAGGGACTGGGAAGACAGATGTACATCCTGGATATAAGCCATATTTTAGAAAATCCGCCAAAATAAAAAGGATCATTTTCACCCCGATCAAAAGTTCCTATTTCACTTTGAGGGGGATGTGCACATTGAAAGAAGATCCATCTCTGGTAGGATTGATGTCAATTAATGAACAGGCGCTGTATAAGACTCTCGGATTACCATTATCATCAATTAAAAGCTGTGGCCTTTCCAAGCGGTTCACTTTAATGGTGTCTCCTGTATTGAGTAGAACTTCCTTTTTCATAAAGAAAGAATCATCTGGTTTTGTCCAGTTAATGCCATCCAGGGATTCCAGTATAGCCAATCCCGGTTTCCCTTCGGTTATATTTCCTGAAAAATCCTTGAAGACTACATAAAATCTTTCATGCTTGTTATGAAACCAGACATAGGGATCTTCAGCGGACGCTATCTTTCCATTTTCCAATACAATATCAAAAACGAAGTGATCGGTCGCAGTAAATGGTCCTGTTGGTGAATCTGATATGGCTACCCCATGAATACCACGCCAGTGCGGATCATAAAAGTTCCCCTTGAAATATAAGAGGTACTTCCCATCTGAAGGCCGCCGAACAACTAAGGGATTAACAACTATGATATTATCAGGTTTAGGTTTTGTCCCCTCCGGAGATGGATCAACAACGTTATCTGGCTTAACTCGTGTCCTGGGAGACAGGATTGGGGTTTCGGGTCTATTAAATTTCCCGGTCATCAAATCTTCAAAACTGTCAAATTCAATTACACCGATTTTTTGATTTTGCTGAACCCTGTTTCGTTTATTGACCTTCTCTCCTTCCGATCCTAAGGGCTGGATCCCAGGATCAACCGAACCTATATAATACAAATAGTATTTCCCATTGAACTCTTTCAGATGAGGATTTGATACCATCTGGGCATCCCAGGCTGTAGGGTCTCCATCCAAAGCCCTTCCCTGCAAGACAATCTTTTGAATTATAAAATCCCTGTCAGGATATTCAGAAACAGCATAAGCAATTTTTGAATGCAATACCCACGCATTTGAAAATACAGGGAAAGTATCTCCATACTCCCAGGTACCATAAAGCATATGATATTTACCGTCATCACCCTTAATAACGGAGCCTCCCCAAACAAAACGGTTAGGATCATTTAACACTGAAGGGCCGGAAAGGATGTCTCCAACCACCTGAGCATCAATTCCCAGGGCCGTAATCTCGAAGGTCCGATTTTTGTTATCGGTGCAACTTATGAATGAAATCGTAAAACAGAAACTGAAAAGTAAAAGCTTCATATGCTTAAACCTCAAATATCGAGATTAATGCTCTTCTCCTTTAAGTAGCCAGTTCAGGTTAAAAACCGCCACACTGGTTTCATCATACAATTTATTTTCTCCACCCTCGTACAGTAAATAAACTGTTCCATCTTTATCCACAGCCAGGGATGAATAGGCACTGAAGTCAGCATCGATGAGGCGTTCTACAGGCCAGGTGGCAGATCCATTGAAGGAAACCCATACCGTCATCTGATAACGCCATCCCCCGGACCAG
>JAZGGT010000308.1:0-3560 GCA_036480555.1 Bacteroidales bacterium
TATTCAAGTATGTAAAAACCAAAATGTAAACGTAAAGGGTGATCCAAATCACCCTCATGCAGTAATCCAAATCATTTCCGGGAATTCATCAACCAACTCTGCTTGTATATATTGCATACAGTTACAACCTTTAACCCCGGATATGTCCCCCAAAGTCACTACAACAGCTGAACGAGTTGATAGACAGGATTTTTATCTCTACAAGACCCTTAAGAAAATCCATGCCCGCGTACAATCAGATTTACAAAAACTGGAGAAACTGAATTTACTGCTCGTCCTGAATACACCGGGTTCCCTCGAGCACTTCATGATCCATACGGATCAAAAGTATTTCCAGGAAATATTCCACCACCTGTTAAGCCATGTATTGAAACAGGCAGATAAAGGATGCATTGAATTCGGTTACAAATTACTTGAAAACGACCAATTCTGCTTCTATGTAAATGATACGGGCACCTCCCAGATCAGTCAGGCCATAAACGGACATGATTCCCATGAAACTAACCTGTCCCTGCTATGTGTGAAAGAACTGGTGAAACAGCTGGGTGGGAAAACATGGATTGAATCCACCCCGGACCAAATATCATCTTACTGGTTTACAGTTGATATACAGCCAGCAAATCATAGCATGCAAACTGAACCAGAAAACCTTGAAACGGTACAGCATCCCGACTGGTCCGACAAAACCATTTTGATAGTTGAAGATGTCTACAATAATTTTCTGCTGCTCGAAACCATTCTACAGCCTACAAAAGCAAGGATTATCAATGTTGAAAATGGACTGAAGGCTGTAAATACTGTTAAACGTAATGAAGGTATCGATTTTGTATTGATGGATCTGAGACTTCCTGTACTCGACGGTTTTGAGGCAACCAGCAGGATCAAGGCTTTTAAACCCTGGCTGCCGATTATTGCAGTAAGTGCCTACAACATGGGCGAGGACTATGCCATGTGCATCGAGGCCGGATGCGATGCCTTTATCCGTAAACCTCTTAATACCACTCTGTTGATGGATACCATGAAGAAACTATTTCAGCAATATGACAAGGATAAATAATCCCGGGATAATTATTTTTTAAATTCAAAATATTATGTATTTTTGCATGCCCAATTAAATAATTATCAGGATGGCACATCATTTATCAGCTAAGAAAAGGATCAGACAGAGCGAGCAACGCAGATTGCATAACCGCTACCATGCAAGATCTGCCAGGAATGCGATAAAACAGCTGCGCAACACCAAGGAGAAGGAAGCGGCGGCTGAATTATTACCGAAGGTATCTGCTATGCTCGACAGGCTTGCCAAAAAGAATATCATTCATAAGAACAAGGCAGCCAATCTGAAATCAGGCCTTACCCTTCACGTCAAGAATCTATAAATAATATATCTCACTATAACGGCCCTCTTAATTTTTTAAGGGGGTTTTTTGTTTTCAATGTTTACCAAAAAGTCCAATATATCCCTGACTGATTTTTCGGCTAATCGGACATATACATTAAAGTAACTCATGCAATCCTATCAAAAATCAGGGATCAAGGATTGGGCTTTGGAAGATCGTCCGAGGGAGAAACTACTTGCCAAAGGTATTACCAGTCTGAGCAATGCAGAATTACTGGCCATTCTTATACGATCAGGCGGGAGGGAGGAATCAGCAGTAGAACTGGCCAGGAAAATCCTGATAGCGGCAGGTAATAATCTCAGGGAACTGGGAAGGTTAACCCTAAATGACCTGGTGAAACACAAAGGTATGGGACCTGCAAAAGCATTGGCTATCATTGCGGCTCTTGAACTTGGCAGGAGAAGAGGCAAGTCTGATTTGCAGGATAAGATTAGGATAGCTGGCAGCCAGGATGTATACACGCTTTTCCAGCCTGTACTCGGAGACCTTGCACATGAAGAATTCTGGATCCTGTTGTTAAACCGGGCCAACCGTGTGATCGATAATATCAGGATCAGCCAGGGTGGCATCTCGGGAACAGTAATTGATGTTCGCATTATCCTGAAACATGCCCTGGACCGTCTGGCCAGTGCAATGATCCTCTGTCATAATCATCCATCAGGTAATTTGAAACCAAGCGATGCTGATATGAAGATCACTTCGAAGATCAGTGATTCATGCCGAACCATGGACTTACAATTGCTGGATCACCTCATTATTGCAGATAATTCATATTTTAGCTTTTCTGATGAAGGGCTGATTTGAATCCTATCAATCATATATTAATTCCCGGGGAAACTACAGAGGATTACGACAGGTGCATAACCGCCTCACCAAATGGTACCATCTATGCGCTGTCCTGGTATCTGGATATAATTTGCCCCGATTGGGAGTTATTGGCCAACAGGGACTACTCCACAGTTATGCCTCTTCCTGTTTTTAGATCAATGGGCAGGAAAACGCTCAGTCAACCTGACTATGCCTTCCATCTGGGTGTATTCTCCACCAGCATCCCGGATCCCGAAACAGTATATCGATACCTGCAGGCAATTCCCCGCAATTACAAGCTCCGTAAATTATGCCTGAACAAATTCAACATTGTCCCAAAAAAGAATACCAGGATCAATAATGCAGCCGAACTTGACCTGATCAGCCCATATAAGCAAACCAGAGCCAGATTCAGCCGTGTAATTCAGGATCGTTTAAATCTTGCAGAAGAAAATTCCATCAGCTTTGTGAGCAATACTTCTGTGAATGATCTGTTGATGTTCTCCTACCGCCTTGACAAACTCAATAAGCAAAAACTGAAACCCAACCAGATATCAACCCTTCGTTTGATTGCTTCAAATGCCATTAGATACCGGTCTGCACAGCTTGCATCGGCATACGACAGAACCAATAATCTGTGCGCGGTCATTCTATTCCTCATTTTCAACGGAAGGGCCAGTATCCTGCACGCTGCAGCCAATGTAGATGGTATGAAAACAGGAGCCATTGAATTCATCATTGATCACTTTATCCGGGAGAACTCAGAACAAAATCTGGTCCTGTCCATTGACAATCCGGGCGATAAATATATGATGGAAACCTTGAAGGATTTTGGCTCCGGTATTTCTGAATACCCCTGTTTGAAACAAATCGGCTAATCCGTCTCTATTCGTTTCACCTTCAGTTTATCCATACATTCGGAAAGCAATGTGCTTATCTTTTTCCGGAAGACCGGATGTACAAAGTCCGGGAGGATCTCTGCCATTGGGATCAGGGAAAACCTGCGATCCTGAATTTTATTTTGTGGGATTTGAAGATCCGGACGCGATAAAACCATATCCCCATAAAAGAGAATATCAATATCTATCAGACGGTCGATATATTCCAGGGATCTTCCCTGCCGGCCTAGTTTCGCTTCAATCAGATGGATCCTCTCCAGTATCCTGCCTGGATCCATGTCAGACCATACGGTGATGCATTGATTAAGGAAGCCATTTTTGCTGTCATATCCCCAGGGTGCTGTTTCGTATATCGATGAAACAGACTTAATGGGTCCGATTGATTCTCCTATCAGTAAACGGGCCTGGTGAAGATTCCCGGTGCGATTGCCCAGGTTGCTTCCCAATTGCAATA
>JAZGGT010000309.1:0-2744 GCA_036480555.1 Bacteroidales bacterium
CGTTGACGGTGTAGTTGATACATTATCAGTTACAGAGTTCCTGATTGGTTTGACAATCTCCGATAAGGCAAGCGTCCTCATGCTTGATGCCCCTGGTGGAGATACTATCACTAAGCCTGAAAGAACAGATATTGCTGATACTCAGGTAATCCAGGTAACTGCAGAAGATGGCACAATACAGGAGTATACAATAACTGTATGGCCAGTATCTGTTGGTAATCTCATTGCTCCTGATGTAGTGATCTATCCGAATCCTGCCAGAGATATTTTGTACATCCAGAATATTGACGGATTTGACCGGCTTTCCGTGACCAACATTGTCGGTAAGCATGTCAGAATGATCAATATTGAGACGAAGCAATTAGATATCAATGTTTCAAATCTCGAAAATGGTCTGTATTTCCTTAATCTTTACAGTAGCAAGTATGGCACTGTAACCACTAAGTTTATAAAGAGGTAAATACCAGACTGACTTGAAATAAAAAAAGGGGCAGCTCAGCTGCTCCTTTTTTTATTTATATTTATAGACCTATTGTAGTCCAAATGATGGCTGATAAGCGAAAACCGGAATCAGATAACGTACTACAACCAAAAACGTTCAGTGTCGGAAAACTAATTGCTTTCAGGATAATACTGGTACTGATGCCATTTATCATCCTGGCTTTAATAGAACTTCTTCTCAGGATCACAGGCGTGGGTAAGGAAATCCCACTTTTCATCGCTGACCCCGCAAATGAAGACCATCTCCAAATCAACAATAATATTGCCCGCAGGTATTTCCTTGATCCGGATGCAGCTCCCAGTGTTCAATACCCGGCATTCAGGACAGAAAAGTCCGAAAAATCCTTACGAATAGTTGTTCAGGGAGCTTCAACCGTTGCAGGTATCCCATATAAGAAGGGTGGTGCCTTTCCTGCCATGCTGGAGCATCGTCTTAAGAAATCACTGCCACATAAAGAGGTAGAAGTAATTAATACCGGTATAACTGCCGTATGTTCATATACATTGCTCGATCTGGCGGATGATATTGTGAAGATCAACCCGGATGCGGTCATCATATATGCAGGCCACAATGAGTACTATGGCGTTTTGGGTATAGGTTCATCACAGCGGCTTGGTGGGTACAGTGGACTGGTCCGGTTTTATCATGAGATGAACAGGTTCAGGCTTGTCCAGGTAATGAGGAAAGCCCATGCAGCATTTGCAGGCAAAAAAACTGCCGATATAATTTCCCGGCCGAACAGCACACTGATGGAAAGAATGGTGAAGGACAGGGAAATACCCTTTGGATCGGAACTCTATGAACAGGGAGTAGAACAGTTCCGGGTAAATTTAACAAAGCTGGCTGGCAAATACCGGAAGAATGAGATCCCTGTATTTATTTGTACACTTGTCAGCAATTTAAAAGATCTTGAACCTTTCCTGGGAGCAACATCCCCGGAATTGACAGATAATACACATCCTGAAAATGCCGATTATCATTTCAAACAAGGGATGAAGCATTATCAAGAAGGGACTTATCAGAAAGCCAGAACCCAATTTAGTCTTGCCAGAGATTATGATTTACTGCGTTTCAGGGCACCATCGGAATTCAATGAAATTATCAGGGAAGTGGCCGATAAACAGGATGCCATACTGGTTGATGTCGAGGGAATATTCGAAGCAAATTCCACAGGCGGAATTGTTGGGAAGGAGCTACTCACAGAACATGTTCATCCTAATATCCAGGGTTATTTTCTTATAGCCGATGCATGTTATCATGCCCTGAACAAATCGAGCATTGCGGAAGATTGGGAGCATGTCATACCAAGCGAATCAGCAAGAAAAGACCTGCCGGTAACGGAAGTTGATTCAATATACGGGCTCATCGGGGTACGGATGCTTAAAAATTCCTGGCCATTCAAGGATCAGTCACCTGACAGGAACCAGATACAAAAATTATTCACCCCGAAAGATTATATCGACTCCCTGGCTTATGACCTCTTCATGGAACAAATAAGCTGGGGAGATGCTATGAACCGGCTGTATCAATATTATCTGTCAGCAGGACAGTACAAAAAGGCGCTGACAGTAGCACATGCATTACAGATAGAGCTTAAGAATACAGGGGTTCCCTACAATATGGCCGGCAGGATCTATTCAGAACTGGGCCGGTTTGACCAGGCGTCGGATGCTCTTAAGAGAGGATTTGAAATTCAACCCATGCCCCAGATTGCTTACAACCTCGGAAACAGTCTTATCAGTGCAGGCAGATCAAAAGAAGCTGTAACATACCTTGAATACTTCATTGAATTCCATCCCGACAGGCAGGATGTGGTAAAGAAACTGCAAATTATTAAGGTCCTTGCAAACCTGGAGGAACAGATCCAATCAACCCCTGACAGTACCGAGCTATATGTTCATGCTGCCTATCAATACCTCCAGCTGAACCAGCGGGATATTTCAGATTCATTGATCAGGCTGGCCTACAGCCTGGATCCTCAAAATGCCCTGGTAAAGCAGGTTTTGAGGAATCCCGGTAATTGATCTGAAGTAACCAATTATTCCATAACATTTATGTACTTTTTAATATGCTGTGTGGCTGAATGAGATCAGAATTAGTCATGCATGTAAATTACTGACACCTAAACCAGGCCATGGTGTCTGTGTTTCGATTGACTATTTCTTCCTGAAGGTTGTCCAGGTAGAACCATTGAAATTTGCAGCACCGAAATTGGTGCCGAACCATACGGATCCGTTGGGAT
>JAZGGT010000310.1:0-2098 GCA_036480555.1 Bacteroidales bacterium
AACGGGAGATCATCGATATGGTTTTCGGGGAAGATGGCTTGAAAGTGGGACTTATAAAAATGTTCCTTGGTTCTCTTCACCAGAAAGAAGCCGGAGGCCCGTTCGATCATAAATATACCACGGAGAATATGAGATTTTTTGTCCGGGAAGGTCTCAAAACAACCCGGTCCAGAGGGGGAGATCTTGAGATCATTACCACCCTGTATGGACCTCCTGGATATACCACAAAACAAAAGGTACACCGGGGACGGGATCTGGATCCTGACTTTAAGGATGCTGTCGCGGATTATATGGTGGACTGGGTGAAGTTCCTGCGTGAAGAAGAAAACCTGCCTGTCAAATGGCTCTCTTTACATAATGAAGGAGAAGATTGGAGAAGATGGGACCAGCAGGGATATACTGAATTTGAAGGTCATGACTATAATCTGTTCTGGCCCCCGGAACAGGTAAACGAATTCCTGAAACTCATGCCTGGAAAACTGGATGCAGCGGGACTGGCGGATGTGGGTATTACACCTGGTGAAACAACCAACTGGTTCCGTTTTGGTACCTGGGGTTATGTTGAAGCCATCTTGCTTGACAAGGAAGCAATAAAGGAAATTGATCTGATCACCAGTCATGGATTTTATAGTGGAAATTACGGTCGCTGGTTCGGTGAACATAAATCTGCCGGGATTGACAGGCTTCGCGCAGCAAGGCCCGATCTGAACGCCTGGGTCACATCCACAAGCTGGAGCAAAATGGATGCATTCAATATTAAAGAGATGCATGGGAACATCTATACCTCTAAAGTCAATGCCATCATTCCCTGGGCAGGAATTCAGCGCCCGCCCCATTGGGTAGGCGGTGATCCAAACCCTGGTTCTGCATTTACTGTCAGTGAAGAAGGTGAATACAAAGTACGCCCCGGCTATTATTTTTATAAGCAGATCACACGAGCCGGCCAGCCTGGGATGAAAGTAGTCCAGGCTTCTGCCATGGACTCAGAGCTTGCAATCATTGCCTTTACCTCGAATAGCACAATGCATCCGGATGCTTTTATTGTGACCAATATCAATGAGCAGGACCAGAAGGTCAAGGTCTGGATCAAGGGCAGCAAGGCAACCTCCTTTGAGGCATTCCGGACCACTAAATCTCCTGGATCTGAACTTGATGATATTGATGAAAAATACCTTTCACTGGGAAATTTTCAGGTGAGAGATGGAGCCATCTTCATGGATGCCCCTGCCGGATCTGTGACAACCTTTTTTGCGAAATAATATTAATTCAATTAAAAACTAAATGCCATGAAGGAAATGAATCTATCAAAAAGAAGGACTTTTCTGAAAAGGCTGGGAGGGCTGGCGGCTATACTTGCCCTACCAGCGGGTCTGAATGCTGGAAAACCTGACACCATGAAAGGGAATTTCGTACATGCAGTTTTCTTCTGGTTGATAAATGAGGATGATAAAACCAAAAAAGCATTCCTGACTGAATTAAGGAAGTTCATTGACCACGTCGATATGATAAAATCTCAACACATCGGCACACCTGCAGGAACAGACCGGCCGGTCATAGACAATTCCTGGACTTTCAGCCTGATCCTTTCCTTTGACTCTAAAAAAGAACAAGACGAATACCAGGAACACCAACTTCACAAGGATTTTATTGCCAATGCTTCATCCCTCTGGGACAAGGTACTGGTTTACGATTCCATTCTAGTCTGATTAAAATGAAACAAATATGAAATCCCGATTTTCTCAAATATTTGCCCTGGCCCTGATGGCCCTGGGTATTGCCACCTGTACCCAAACCGGGGGACCTGCCACCGGTCCCGTAGAAGCTGGTATCGACTTTACCCAGACCTTGCAGGACTGGGACGGGTTTGGTGTCAATTATGTAGAAGTGGCACAGACCACTGATTACAAGAATGATCCCCAGGAATACGGTGGATTCAGCCTGCTTACCGAAGAGGAAAGGCAGGAGATCATTGATATGATCTTTGGGGAAGACGGGCTCAAACCAGCCATTGTTAAAATGTTCTATGATCCTTTCCACCAGGAAACACCCGGTGCTCCGTTTGACCATGAAACAACCACAAAATGGATGCGGTATTTCG
>JAZGGT010000311.1:0-2042 GCA_036480555.1 Bacteroidales bacterium
CATGGTTGACAATACACTCGTGCCATGACTGCCGTTTACACTCCAGAAAAAATCGGCGGAAGGATCTACAAAATTCCGGAAACCAAGAACCTGTCCATTTTGCCATAGGGAGTAAAATCCGGCCAGGCTGTCCGCATTATTAAATCCTCCGTCAATAACTGCAATGATCATATCTTCCCCCTGATAGCCCTGTTCATGTAGCTTATGACCGTTAAGCATTTCAACCTGGTGGTCGGAAGGAAGTGGTTCATCAGAAAAAGTTTCCATGAATTTATCTGAAGCTGATTTAAATCGGGGAGTCCAATAGAGTAATTCAATGTATGTTACAAAGGAATATGAGGATAGCAGATCTGCCATATTCGAGTCAGTGGTTTCAGCTATAACGGCATTCATCCATTTGCTGGAATATAGTACATTAATATCGTGGTGCTGGAGGCTGTCAAGATATACCTGACTGACGGGAAGGTCGTTTTCCACTATGGGTATCTGATAGCGAAATCTTCTGTCAATGGCACGTTGTGAAAGGAATTCAGCCGGATTATCCAGTGAATACAGACTGCCCTCCTTATCCTTTAACTGGATCCAGAATTTATAGTTACTTTCCTGGCCCATCCCATCTAGGAGAAATCTGGAAACCAGTAATATGACCAAACTCCATCGTCGCATCTGGATTGTCCTGTTGTTTACTCTCTTTTGTCAAAGAAATTATTAATATCAACCTCCGGGATCGTTCCAAGGTTCTTCTCTATCTCCTCCATGTGTTTTTTTGCCCATTCTTCCAGCTCCTTACTGTTCTGGAGCTCGCCTTTCACATAATGGAGTGCATGTTCCTCCTTGCCATTATCATCATAGAAATGCCAGGTTTTATCCATCTTCCCATAGTCATACTGACCATCCATTATCAGGATATGGTTCCGGTTATATACCTGGTATGGACCATGCAGTTGATTTGAATCATGCCAGGAAATGAGTCTGATGCTGGTATCTTCAAAGAATTGTTTCCAGGAACCCTGTTTCATGTCCATTTTCCAGGACATGATCTCGGCTATTTGTCCCCCGGGATAAAACTTCCTTGACTCCCCGTCTTTCAGTCCGGATTTATAGGTCTCCGTATACATGAGGTCATCTGAATAATAAGAATAATAGCACCATACACTGTCTTTTGCCATATTCACATACTTTCCATCTGCAGCCAGATCACCTGTTTTGTAAAATATCCTGGCATGTGTAATCTCAGTTCCTTCAAGGTAGACCAGTTCAGCCCTTCTGGTGCCGTTTTCATAGAATCGTTCCATTTTGCCAACCGGTTTTCCATCTTTGAAAAACCCCTTATAGATTAGGTTCCCATCCGGATAGCTTTTTTTCCAATACCCCTGTCTTTGACCCAGGGCGTCTGTCTGATTCCAGAGGGTGTCGGTTGACTGTGCCGATATGCCTGCACTCAATAAGAGGCTGCTGATAACGAGTAGTAAATTCCGGTAGTAGCTGGTCATGGTAACATTATCTATTATGCCAGTAAAACTAACGTGTTTCTGTTAAAACGAAAAACGCAGAGGATAATTTTTCCAGGGAAAAAGTTAATAAGATAAAACATAAAAAAGACCTGCCAGTTAATATTTTACTGACAGGTCTTTCAGATGGATGTATTGTTATTGAAGGGACTTACTTAACTTCTTCAAAATCAACGTCTGTAACCTCCTGGTCATCCTTCGGATCCTGCTGTGGTTGTTCTCCTTCCGCGGTAGGTCCCCCTGCCTGCTGTTCCTGACCGGCCTTGTAAAGCTCCTCGGATGCAGCCTGCCAAACCGTATTCAGTTCAGCAGTTGCCTTGTCTATGGCATCCAGATCCTGGCTCTTGTGGGCCTCCTTCAGCGTTTCAAGGGCTTTTTCAATGGATTCCTTTTTATCAGCCGGTAATTTATCTCCAAACTCCTTCAGTTGTTTCTCAGACTGGAAGATAAGGCTGTCTGCTGTGTTCAGTTTATCTATCTTATCCCTTGCCTGCTTGTCAGCTTCCTCATTGTCTTTGGCTTCTTTCTTCA
>JAZGGT010000312.1:0-2076 GCA_036480555.1 Bacteroidales bacterium
TATGATAACCAGCCCTATGCGTCATTTCTCGAGGAGATATGTACTAATGCATTTCATGAACATCCCTATCGTTGGGTGCCCATAGGAGACGTCCAGTATATTGACCAGGCAAAACTGCATGAGTTTATTGAATTCCACAATCATTTTTATGTCCCGGAAAATGCTGTGCTGGTTATTTCAGGGGACATCGAATATGAAAAAACCAAAAAGCTTGTCGAGGATTATTTTGGAGGCATTTCACGCGGGGGACATGAAATCTACCGTCCCAAGATCAAGGAACCACCACAAATGGAAGAAATCAGG
The DNA here is from genome assembly GCA_036480555.1 of Bacteroidales bacterium. GTDB lineage: Bacteria > Bacteroidota > Bacteroidia > Bacteroidales > SM23-62 > SM23-62. Next base: position 304 of record JAZGGT010000312.1, read on the forward strand.
AAAACAGTATATGACAATATACAACTTCCGGCATTGTTTACGTCATACAGGATGCCGGCCATGGGAGATCCCGATTCCTATGCACTTGAAATGCTCCAGACCTTATTATCCGGAGGACAAAGCTCACGCCTTTATAAGGCATTAGTGGATAACAAACAACTGGCCATGGAAGCCGGTGCCATGCCACTGATCCTGGAAGATGCAGGCGTTTTTATAATCTATGGAATAGCCAATACTGAAGTGAAACTCGAAGACCTGGAGGCTGCAGTTGAAGAGGAGATTACCAGGGTGATTGAATCAGGCCTGACGGAGCGGGAATTCCAGAAACTGCAGAACCAGACGGAGAATGATTTCATCAGCCGCAACACTACCATGGCAGGTATTTCTGAAAGCCTGGCCAATTATTATACCTTTTTCGGGGATGCCAACCTGATCAATACGGAAATTGAAAGATACCTGGCTGTCACCCCTGAAAATATTATTGATGTAGCCAGAAAGTACCTGGTGCCTGAAAACAGGGTAGTCCTTTATTATTTACCGAAAGAACAATAAACTATAAGCATAAATTGATCATGAAATATTTAATATATACAGTCCTCGTTCTCCTTTTATTCCCGAATGTTCTGAAGTCTCAGATCGACCGCACCCTGGCTCCTGAACCCGGTCCGGCCCCCGAGATACGCATAAGTGATTATAAAACTTTCACGTTGAAAAACGGCCTGAAGGTATTCCTGGTTGAGAATCATAAGATCCCCCGTGTCTCTTATTCCCTGCTCCTTGATATCCAACCTTTCTCCGAAGGGGACAGCCTGGGATACACAAGCATTGCCGGACAATTACTTGGAACAGCAACAACTACCCGTTCCAAGGATCAGATTGATGAAGAAATTGATTTTATAGGCGCAAGTGTGAACACTTCCTCCGGCTCACTTTCTGGCTCAGCATTGAAAAAACATAATGAAAAGCTTCTGGAGATCATGTCTGACATCCTGTTAAATCCTGTTTTTAATCAGGACGAACTTGATAAGGTAAAAAAACAAACCATTTCCGCACTTGCCTACAATAAAAATGATCCTGCTGCCATCTCGGAGACGGTATCAGATGCCCTTTTTTACGGGAAGGATCATCCCTATGGAGAAGTCACTACGGAAGCCACCGTAAATTCGGCCACCGTGAAAATGTGTGAGGATTATTATGGTACGTATTTCAAACCCAATATTGCCTACCTCGCAATAGTTGGTGATTTGAATCTGAAGGAAGCAAAAAAACTTAGCAAAAAATATTTCGGCGAATGGGTGCCGGGAGAAGTACCATCAAAACAGTATCCCGCACCAGAAGCTCCGGCATCCCGGCAGGTTTCCATCGTGGATAGGCCGGTCGCCGTGCAATCTGTTATCGCTGTAGGATATCCTGTAAAATACACCCTGGGAACGGATGATTATATCAGGGCACGTGTTATGAATGTCCTGCTCGGGGGAAGCAATAACAGGTTATTTCAAAATCTGCGGGAAGATCATGGCTATACTTACGGAGCTTACTCCTCGCTTGGCCAGGATAAATACATCGGCAGTTTTAATGCTGGTGCAGATGTCAGGAATGAAGTAACGGATAGTGCCATTTCCCAGATCCTCTACGAAATGGAACGTATCCGAACTGAACCTGTGCCCATTGAAGAACTTGAAAAGGTGAAGAACTATCTGACAGGAACCTTTGCCCTGGCACTCGAGCAACCGGCCACAGTAGCAAGGTTTGCCCTGAATATTGCCAGGTATG
>JAZGGT010000313.1:0-2940 GCA_036480555.1 Bacteroidales bacterium
GATTGAGATGGCAAGGATATGCCGGAAAGTACCTGCAAATAAGCCGGATACTTTCCATGAGGCCCTTCAATATTACTGGTTCGTACACCTTGGAGTGATCACAGAATTGAATCCCTGGGATTCCTTCAATCCCGGAAGGCTGGACCAGCATCTATATCCTTTTTTTAACCGTGGACTTAAAGATGGGAGCCTGGATATCGAATCAGCCAGGGAATTGCTTCAAAGCTTCTGGGTGAAATTCAATAACCACCCCTCACCTCCAAAAGTGGGAGTAACGGCTGAAGAAAGTAATACATATACGGATTTCTGCCTGATCAATTTAGGTGGATTGGACGCCGAAGGCAATGATGCCGTGAATGAGCTTACCTATCTGCTGCTCGAAGTGATCAAGGAAATGCGGATACTGCAGCCCGGTTCCATGATTCAGATAAGCAGGAAGAATCCCGATGATTTTGTAAAGAAAGCACTGGATATCATTAAAACCGGTTTCGGACAACCGTCCTGCTTCAATACGGATGCCATCATCCAGGAATTATCCAGGCATGGGAAATCCTTGCAGGACGCACGCAGGGGAGGAGCGAGCGGATGTGTGGAATCCGGCGCATTCGGGGTGGAATGTTATATCCTTACAGGGTATTTCAACCTGCCCAAGGTCCTGGAAATAACCCTGAACAATGGCATGGACCCGCGAACCGGCAAAATGATCGGCCTGGAAACCGGTGATCCGGCAACATTTAAGGATTTTAACGGAATAATGTTAGCATTCAATAAACAGCTCGAACATTTTATTGACATTAAAATCATGGGCAGCAACATCATTGAACAGGTTTTTTCCAGTGAGATGCCGGTTCCCTTCCTGTCAATCCTGATTGATGATTGTATAGCCAATGGCCGGGATTACAATTCCGGAGGGGCAAGGTATAATACTAATTATATCCAGGGCGTGGGGACAGGGAGTGTGACCGACAGCCTGTCCGCATTGAAATACCACGTTTTCGACGAAAAGACTGTGGCGATGCATGATTTTCTAAAGGTACTTGCCGCTGACTTCAAAGGGCATGAATCTTTTCGCTATGACCTGCTTCATGATACCCCGAAATACGGGAATGATGACAATTATGCCGATGATATTTTAAAAGAGGTCTTTGAATATTACTTCAGTGCTGTTGACGGGCGTTCGAGTCCCAGGGGTGCCACATACCGTATCAATCTTTTGCCGACCACAAGCCATATCTATTTTGGCACAGTCATAGGAGCCATGCCTGATGGCAGGAAATCCGGAGAACCTTTATCCGAGGGAATATCCCCGGTCCAGGGAGCGGATCGTTTTGGACCTACTGCCGTCCTGAAATCGGCTTCCAAAATAGATCACCTACGTACCGGCGGTACTTTGCTAAACCAGAAATTCACACCCTCATTCCTTGATTCAGAGGAGGGAATAACTAAGATTACCAGTTTGATCAGAAGCTACTTCAAGATGGACGGGCATCATATACAATTCAATGTTGTTACAGCTGAAACATTGCGCCAGGCCCAGAAAGAACCTGAAAAGTACCGGGACCTGATCGTACGGGTAGCCGGTTATAGTGATTATTTCAATGATCTGGGTAAGGACCTGCAGGATGAAATAATCAGGCGGACCGAGCACGAAGCCTACTGATTTTGCTGTACACAACACCGAGCCGCAGACATCTTCCCTGAGGACATTTTTTATTCCCTGTAGCAGGCTGGGATAATATCAGGTAATGAGTATATTTATGAATTCATGAACAGGCTGTGCATTCATAGTATTACAAACAAACCCTGGAGTCTTGATACACTGATTGAAAAATATGCCGGATCCGGTGTACCGGCCCTCACCATCTGGGAAGATGCCATTAAGGGTCCCGGTGCCAAAAGCGCTGGGAATAAATTGGCGAGATCAGGGCTGGAAGTTGTTTCATATTGCAGGGGAGGTTTCTTCCCGGACCTCAATGATGCGAAAAGGGAGGAGAACATCGACAGAAATAAACGGATGATCGAGGATGCCTCAGTCCTTGGTGCACCCTTGCTTGTACTTGTATGTGGAGCAGATCCTGGCCAGTCTTTGCAGCATTCAAGGGAACAGATCAGGGCGGGAATTGAAGCTGTCCTGCCTTTTGCCGCTGACTTTGGTGTAAAGCTGGCCATTGAACCCCTTCACCCTATGTATGCAGATACCCGGTCTGCGATAAATACCCTGTCTGTCGCAAATGATCTGGCAGAATATTTCGATTCTGAATGGGTAGGTGTGGCCATTGATGTCTATCATGTGTGGTGGGACCCGGAACTGAAAGAACAGATTCAGCGGTGTGGGAGTAAAGGGAATATACTGGCTTTTCACATCTGTGACTGGAATGTACCCACCGAAGATCTGCTGCTCGACAGGGAAATAATGGGCAGGGGTTGTATCCCGGTCAATGAGATCAGCCAGTGGGTAGATGAAGCAGGGTTTGACGGTTTCCGGGAAGTGGAGATTTTTTCTAACCATTACTGGAAACAGGACCAGGATTCATTTCTCAGGGACATCATTTCAGCATACAATGATACTTATGACAAATCATAGAATGATATGAAAGAAAACCGGATAGGCATCATTATGAACGGTGTTACCGGCAGGATGGGTACCAACCAGCATCTCATGAGGTCAATTGTTGAGATCATTAAGCAGGGGGGTGTAAAATTGAGTGAGGAGGAAACTATCATTCCTGATCCGGTGCTGGTAGGCAGGAATGAAGCCAAACTAGAAAAGCTTGCCGAGATGAGTGGGATATCCAGGTATACCACCAATCTGGAAGAGGCCCTCTCAGACAAGGGGAATAAAATATATTTTGATGCACAGACTACAGGCCGCAGGTATGATGCTGTCAAAAAAGCCATTACAGCAGGCATGCATATCTATTGTGAAAAGCCGGCTGCAGT
>JAZGGT010000314.1:0-3239 GCA_036480555.1 Bacteroidales bacterium
CCGCCGGGCAGAAAATGCATTTCGAATTACATGAAATTGGGGAGTTCATTGACAGGATGGGCCAGACAAGCCTGGTGGATGTGGATAATGATAATGACCTGGATTGGGTGTTCGGGCGTTTCGGTGACATGTACTGGTATGAATACAAATCAGCAGATGAATGGGACTTACATGAGATTGGTAAGGGAGCCAGGACGGATGTAGGGGGGTGGCCGGCAGATATCAACCAGGATGGTATGATTGATTTTGTGGTGGGAGATTCCTGGTATGAGAACACAGATAATCCCAGGTCAGAAAAATTTATTCTGCACAGGAAAAACATGATCAGTTGTCATGATAACATAATCCTTGATATAGATGGAGATGGTGACCTGGATGTATCCTCGGGGGGAGGCCCTTTATCCCAGGATATCCATAAGCTCTTTATCTGGGAAAATATCTCTGGGGATGCCGCCCGGTGGAAAGAACATATAATCCTGGAAGGGAGAAGGATTCATGAAGCAGTGGCAGCAGATGTAGAAGGGGATGGAGATATTGATATATGTACCAAACCGTGGCACGGGGGACTCCATATTTACCTGGAAAATAAATTGATTGAATAGATATTCCCACTACTGAACCACCCATGAATGTTCACTAAAATAGATTAATTCATTTCTTCACATAGAAAACATTAAGCTAAAGATTATGAAAAACTCAATCTACTTACTGGTTGTCGTAGCACTTTTATTCCAGGGATGTTCGAGTATTGGACAGGATTCAAAAGATGGATCAAATGCCAGTACTGACTACCTGGATTTTTCAAACCGGAACGATCAGTTTACCGGTGGTATTAAAATGATACCCATTTCCACACCAAAAGGAGAGTTTAAGGTATGGACCAAGAGGGTGGGCAACAATCCGGATAAGAAAGTCTTACTACTTCATGGGGGTCCGGGTGGCACCCACGAGTTTTTCCTTTGTTTTGACGGATACTTACCCTCTGAAGGGATAGAGTATTATTATTATGACCAGTTGGGGTCATACTACAGTGACCAGCCTTCTGATACCAGTCTCTGGACAATAGACCGGTTTGTTGAAGAGGTTGAACAGGTTCGAAAAGCTTTAAACCTGGACAAGAATAATTTCTATCTGTTGGGGCAATCCTGGGGAGGCATACTGGCGATAGAATATGCATTGAAGTACCAGGAGAATATTAAAGGATTGATCATATCAAACATGATGTCAAGTGCCCCGGAATACAATAAATATGCACAGGAAGTATTGGGTCCCCAGATGAATCCCGAAATTTTGAAAGAAGTTAAATTGATAGAAGCAAATAATGATTTTGCCAATCCACGTTACATGGAATTATTGATGAATCATTACTACCCCGAACACTTGATCAGGATGCCATCGGAAGAATGGCCAGAAGCAGTATTCAGGGCATTCAAGCACATGAATCAGGAGGTGTATGTTTATATGCAGGGATACAGCGAATTCGGCATCACCGGTGATGCCACCCTCAAGAACTGGGACCGGAAAGTAGATCTATCAGATATTTATGTCCCTACACTGGTCATTGGTGCTACTTATGATACCATGGATCCGGAGCATATGGAATGGATGTCCCAAGAGGTTCAGAATGGCAGGTACCTACTATGTCCGGATGGAAGTCATGGGGCGCAATGGGATGATCAAAAAGTATATTTCGAGGGCTTGGTCAGGTTTATCGAAGATGTGGATAAATAATTATGGCAACAAAACGGATATGGCATGGCTGGACCACACCAGAGAATGCTGACTCATACCAGCAACTTTTACATGATGAAGTCTTCCCAGGCATAGAATCGAAGAACATACCTGGTTATAGGAGTATTGAACTATTCAGGAGAGATCTGGGAAACGAAGTCGAATTCGTTACCATTATGACCTTTGATACATTACAGAACGTTATCGATTTCCAGGGAGAAGACTATCAAAAATGCTATGTGCCAGATGCCGCACAGAAGGTGTTGAAAGGCTGGGATCTGGAAGCCACACATTACGAAACAATTGAAACAAGAAGATATCAATAAAATGAAAAAACTTTCAATTCTTATCACCGCTATCATATTTATAACGGCAGGTGTATCCGGACAGGCAGTATCAAAGGCAGATCTCAAAAAACTCGATGAATATTACGCGAAAATGGTTCAGGATTGGGATGTTCCGAGTGCATCCATTGGTATCGTCAAAGATGGCGAGATGATTTTTAGCGGTAATTACGGGGTCCTTGAAGAGGATAAAGACGCGGGTCCGGATAAAAATACCCTATATGCCATTGCATCCAATTCCAAAGCATTCACCTCCGCCCTTATCGGAATGCTGGTACAGGAAGGAAAACTTGACTGGAATGACAAGGTCCGGAAATACCTCCCATATTTCGAATTGTATGATCCCTGGGTAAGCAATGAGGTTACTATCAGGGACCTGTTATGTCATCGTGTGGGACTGGGAACATTTAGCGGAGATGTGATATGGTATAAGGCTGACCTGACTGCCGAGGAAATTATCCAGCGGGTTAAATACCTGCCTCCGGCATTTGATTTCAGGGCGGGTTATGGCTATTCAAATGTCATGTATGTAGCTGCCGGGGAAGTGATCAGGAAGGTGACAGGCAAAAGCTGGAGTGAAAATGTGCAGGAAAGGATACTGGAGCCGCTGGGAATGGACAGGACCATAACATCTCCCTCGGAACTGGAGGCTAGAGGTAACTTCGCCACACCCTATGCCCGTGAAGATGAAACCAATATACCGATTGTCTGGGAGGACTGGGAAACGGTAGGTGCCATGGGAGGGATCATATCAAGTATTGAGGATATATCAAAATGGATGATATTCAACCTGGATAACGGAATATGGGGAGATGATACTTTACTGACAAAAGAAACCCGGAACATGGTGTGGACCCCGCATAATAATCGCCGAGTGGACCATACGACTAAGAATGATTTTAACAGGCATTTCAGTGGATATGGATTGGGCTGGGGTTTAAGCGATTACCATGGGCGTTTAAGGGTTGGGCATACAGGAGCATATGATGGCATGATCACTGCTGTAACCTTAATTCCGGATGAGAACCTCGGAGTTGTAGTCCTCACGAATGGAATGAAGAGTCCAATAATGGCGGCAAGCTATTATGCCATTGACAAGTTCCTGGGTTTAGAAACCCGGGATTGGTCAGCAGAGTACCTGGAAAGGGTTAACAAAAGGCAGAT
>JAZGGT010000315.1:0-3169 GCA_036480555.1 Bacteroidales bacterium
ATTCAGATCACGGGTGATGTCTTCCTTGGCGGCCGATATACAGGCCCTGTCGATGTAAAGCAGTATGGTTAGCAGGACAGTGCTGAAAACGAGGATAAAACGAAGTGGAATAAGTTTTAACATAGTATTATCGTATTTGGGTAGGATCGTTGATTCAAATCTAATTATTAAATTTGTTTTTGGCTAAGTCCGGTACAAGGTGCAAGTTTTAAAATTTTGGAATGAAAATCCTGAAAAATACCTGGGTGCTCATACTGCTCGTACCTATGCAATATCTGCAGGCATCGACCGATCGGGACAGTGCTGAGGTTAAGAACGTATTCTGTCTTGGGATCAGGGGGCATTATGGATTTATTATTCCGCATTCCAGACAGATCAAGGAGTTATCGTACGCCAGTCCCTGGGGGGTGGAGGGTGAGATAGCCTGGCACCTGATGGGTGAGAATATCTGGCGGTATTGCTACTGTTATCCCCGTACCGGGTTCGGCCTTTTCTATATTAATTTCGATAACCCGGAGATCCTTGGCTACTCTGTGGCCCTGTATCCCTTTATTGAGCCGTATATCAGGGCGGAGAAAAAATTGAGTTTCTCTTTCCGGTTCGGGATAGGGCCGGCATATGTAAGCAAATATTACCATCCTGAAACCAATCCCGATAATTTCTTTTTCAGCTCCCATCTCAGTTTCATTGTACAGTTAAGCTTTGCTTTTCATTACAGGATCAATGAACACTTTACCACCAGGCTGGGATTGAATTATAATCATATATCAAACGGGGGTATAAAGGAGCCCAATGTGGGAATGAATTATCCGACCATTAACCTGGGACTCGACTACAGTCTCAGGGAGGCTGTTTTTGCAGAACGCTCACGGCAGTCCGGGAAAGATCTTTACGACAGGAAGTGCTGGTTTGATGCTTATATGCTGGGAACCGCAAAAAATGCTGAAAAAGGGGAGGATCACCTTTACCCAGTCATCGGTGCCGGGATATATTATAATTATTTATTCGGGAGGATCATAGCGGCATCAGCGGGGACAGAATGGGTCTCGGATTTTTCGGAAAAGGAAAGGATCAAAAGGGAATATGCCGGGGATCCTGAAGCAGACCTGCCCGATCATAACCGGGCAGCTGTACTCCTGGGGATCGATATATTGTTTGGAAGGTTCTCTTTCATCCATCAGTGGGGGATCTATTATTATGAACCCTATCCGGCAAGGAACCGTGCGTACCAGCGCTATGGCCTTAATTTCAGGTTTTCCAGAAAATTATATACCGGTGTCAATATCAAGACACATGGCCATGTGGCCGACCTGATGGACCTGAGGCTGGGAATTATTTTTTAACAATACTGCCCGCACTCGAAGTGTGGCTGTTGACCACCCTTCCGTCCCCTTTGTAATAGATACTGCCGGCACTGGAAGACCGAAGATTGAATTCTTCCGTGGCATATACACGGGCATCACCGGCACTGGAACAACTGACTTCTGCATTTTTTGTAATCAGCTCATAAGCATGCAGGTCCCCGGCACTGCTCAGTGAAGCCACCAGGACCTCAGTGTTGCCTGATAACCTGGCATCTCCAGAACTGCTGATTTCGCAAATGATTTTTTCGGCCTGCACTTCGAGATTGAGATCGCCGGCGCTGCTCAGGTCAATATCAAGGGTGCCGGTCTTCAGTGTATTCTCCCCGGTCACATCACCAGCACTTGAAATCCTGATTGTATTCAAATCCTTATAAACGAGGAAGACCTTCTTGGACCTCGATTTACGGATATTTTTCCTGGTATAGATCTTCAAGGTGTTGCCATCTACTTCGGTGATAATTACCTCATGCAGGTTGTCATCCGCTTCAAGCTCCAGGGAGATCTCCTTTCCCTGCCTGATGACAACATCAATGCCTGAGCTGACCTTTAATCAGGTGAACTCACCGATATCTCTTTCTTCCGTTACCACATTGCCACTGCCGTAAATGGTTTCATGGGGACTGATAAAGCAGGATGATGATCCTATTATCAGGAAAACGAGGATTGTATATTGTAGCTGTCTCATGGTTAAATGGTTTTAAGTTATTTGGGATACTTTCAAATTTCATCAATTTACGTGTTTACCTGAAATAATTATCGGTAAACGGAGGGACCTGGGCGGTAAATGTCCCCAATATTCCGGTAAGTTCATTCATTTTCCTTAATTTGGTTCATATAACCATCACCAAACATCATGAAAAAATTTGCAATCCAGATTTTAGGATTTACCATGCTATCCTGCACGTTGGTAATTGCCCAGGTTCCCGATGCAGGCATTATAGTTCCAGGAGCCAAACCTGAGAAAGTGGCGGACGGTTTTACCTTTACCGAAGGAGTGGCCTCAGATGCCAAAGGGCAAGTATATTTCTCGGACATTCCTGCAAACAGGATACATTTTTATGACAATACCGATCATGGAACAATCTTCCTGGAGAATTCAAACAGGGCAAACGGCCTGCATGTGGACCAAACCGGTAATATCATTGCCTGTGAAGGTGCAGAAGGCGGACGACTGGTTCAGATTACCCCCCGGGGAAGCATTACTGTAATTGCGGACGGTTACGATGGAAAATCATTCAACAGTCCGAATGACCTCTGGGAGAGCCCGAATGGAGGGTATTACATGACGGACCCGCGCTATGGGTCCCGCGACAACCTCCCGCAGGACGGGGAACATGTTTATTATATAACAGGGGACAGGGAAAAGGTGGTAAGGGTGATCGATGACATGGTCAGGCCCAACGGTGTGACAGGTGCCGTGGATGGCAGTATCCTGTATGTGGCTGATCAAGGGGCAGGTAAGACTTACAGGTATACCATACTTGAGGATGGCACCCTTAGCGGTAAGCAATTATTCGCCGATGAAGGATCGGATGGCATGACCATTGATTCACAGGGGAATGTTTACCTGACAAACAAGGCTGTGAAAGTGTATAATCCGGCCGGCCGGTTGATTGAGATCATTGAAATTCCTGAAAGTCCAACCAATGTATCCTTCGGGGGAAAGGATGATAAAACGCTTTACATCACTGCCCGGACCTCAGTCTATAAACTGGAAATGATAGTAGAAAAGGTATTCAGCAATTAGGCTGGATACTACCAAAAAGCATAACACCCGTCCGGCGACGGGTGTCTTGCGAATACTT
>JAZGGT010000316.1:0-7924 GCA_036480555.1 Bacteroidales bacterium
CGTTTAGTTAATCAATCCGAATCGGCACCAAGCGGTCATCATGTTCGTATTTTCCATCTACTTGAGAGGACAACTATTTTAATGGAGATTTTGTCAGAATCAGACAAAACCTAGCGTAAACCTAGCACAAAACAAAAAACACCTACACGAATAAATGTGTAAGTGTTTGATTGTCTTGGTAGCGAGAGGGGGACTTGAACCCCCGACCTCATGATTATGAATCATGCGCTCTAACCACCTGAGCTATCTCGCCATAATTGCGGGGCAAATATAATCCTAATTTTCAAAAACTCAAAGGAGACAAGATTTACATACACTCTATTATTTCTGTTGGTGCAAAGAGCCAGCACTCAGGATTGTTATATATGTCATTCCAGCCACATGCCTGGAAAAGGCAACGCTCATCAAGCTACATACTGCGCCGGTATTCCCCGCCTACCTCGTAAAGTGCATTGGTGATCTGGCCAAGGGAACAGACCTTGGTTGCTTCCATCAATTCGGCAAATACATTCTGGTTCCCAATGGCTGCATCTTTCATCTTTTTCAGATACTTTTTCGATTCCCTGCCATATACAGAGCGAAGGCGCTGTAGCACTAGTAACTGGAATTTCTTTTCCTGTTTTGTTGCACGGACCACTTCTCCGGGCACCATGGTGGGAGATCCATCCGGGGAAAGGAATGTATTCACCCCCATAAGTGGTAGTTCACCTGAATATTTAAGGTTCTCATAATAGAGTGATTCGTCCTGAATCTTTGAACGCTGGTACATAGTTTCCATGGCGCCCAGTACCCCTCCGCGTTCCGTCAGACGATCAAATTCTGCAAGTACTGCTTCTTCAACAAGATCGGTCAATTCCTCCACAATGAAAGAACCCTGTAAGGGATTCTGGTTTTTTGCCAGTCCAAATTCATGGTTTATGATCAGCTGAATGGCCATTGCCCGCCGCACGGACTCCTGCGTCGGAGTTGTGATGGCCTCGTCATACGCGTTGGTGTGCAGGGAATTGCAATTATCATGAACGGCATGAAGCGCCTGTAGCGTTGTTCTGATATCATTAAATTCGATCTCCTGTGCATGGAGGGAGCGGCCGGAAGTTTGTATGTGGTATTTCAGTTTCTGTGAACGCTCATTCGCCCCGTATTTATATTTCATGGCTCTTGCCCAGATCCTCCTGGCTACACGGCCGATGACAGTGTATTCTGGATCCAGGCCATTGGAGAAAAAGAAAGAAAGGCTGGGTGCAAAATCGTTGATATCCATTCCGCGTGAGAGATAATATTCAACGTACGTAAATCCATTTGCTAGCGTAAAAGCAAGTTGGGTGATCGGATTTGCACCTGCTTCGGCGATGTGATAACCTGATATAGAGACAGAATAGAAGTTTCGGACAAGGTTGTCAATAAAGTATTCCTGTACATCCCCCATAAGCTTCAGTGAAAAGTCCGTGGAAAATATGCAGGTGTTCTGTGCCTGGTCCTCTTTAAGAATATCTGCCTGGACCGTTCCCCTGACGGTAGAAATTGTATCTGTTTTGATCTTATGATAAACCTCAGCCGGTAAAACCTTATCACCCGTGATCCCCAGCAGGGTCAGGCCAAGTCCGTCATTCCCATCAGGAAGCTTCCCCTCGTATGAAGGCCGTGGAAAATCCTTGTCATCATACAATGCCTTCAATTTCCGGTCGAGTTTTTCAAGTAATGCGTTTTTACGTATATATATCTCGCATTGCTGATCAATAGCAGCATTCATAAAGAATCCGACAAGCATGGGGGCCGGACCGTTTATGGTCATGGACACAGATGTGTTCTTGTCGAGTAGGTTGAAACCGGAATACAGTTTTTTTGCATCATCGAGACAGGCAATGGATACACCTGAATTTCCAACCTTGCCATATACATCAGGACGCTTATCCGGATCTGCCCCATACAGGCTTACTGAATCAAATGCTGTAGAGAGACGTTTTGCGGGCATGCCGGCAGAGAGGTAATGAAAACGTCGATTGGTACGTTCAGCCATTCCTGCACCGGCAAACATCCTGGTCGGATCTTCACTTTCCCTCCTGAAGGGATATACCCCGGCTGTATAGGGGAATTCACCCGGAACATTTTCTTTCAGGTTCCAGAGCAGGATATCTCCCCATCCCCGAAATGAAGGCAGTGCAACTTTAGGTATCTTAAGATGTGACAGGGTCTCAGTACGGGTTTCGACACTCATCTTCCGCCCTCGGACCATGTAGGTATATTTATCTTTGTTATAGATTGACTTTTTCGATTTCCACCTGCGAAGGATCTCCCGGTTTTCCTTGTCAAGCTTACGTTCCAGGTTCCGGTAAAGATTCTTTAGATCTGAAATGGTTTTGGTTCCTTGGGTATCAGAATCTTCCGCTTTTGAACCATCCGTTTCGGTTTCCTGTAAAATATCCATAGACTGTTGTAATCCGTACAATTTATCTGCTACATTGACCTGTTCCTCGATCCAGCTATTGATGTTACAGATCTCTTCAGCTATCTCTGAAAGATATAGCATGCGCTTCCCTGGAATGATATCCACCCTGGTGTAAAAGTTCTTCCTCCGATCTTTTACCAGCTTAAGTGGTGCACCGGATTTTTCCCCCATTAAACCCAAAAGTTGTAAATAGAGTTCTTCCACACCAGGATCATTAAAATCACTGGCTACGGTTCCATATACAGGCATATCTTCAAGATCGGTCTGGAATAGTTTTTGGTTTCGCTGGTATTGTTTCCTTACATCCCTCAAAGCATCCAGGGCACCAGGTTTGTCTGATTTATTCACCACCACCATATACGCAAAATCCAGCATTTCTATCTTCTCCAGTTGTGTTGCCGCACCATATTCCGGGGTCATGATGTAGATGGGAATATCGCTGTATTCAACCACCTCGGTATCTGCCTGGCCTATGCCCGAAGTTTCCAGCATGATGAGATTGAATCCGGTTCCCCTTAACACACAGAGTGCGCTCTGTACCTGTTCTGACAGGGAAAAATTGGCCCGCCTTGTGGCCATGGACCGCATATATACTCTTGGATCACGTATGGCATTCATACGGATCCTGTCTCCGAGTAAAGCACCCCCTGTTTTACGCTTGGTTGGATCAACGGATATGATTCCAATCTTGTGTTCCGGGAAATCCGTGAGGTAGCGCCTGATGATTTCATCAACAAGAGAGGATTTACCAGATCCTCCTGTGCCGGTAATACCGATTACGGGCCGGGGTAGCTGACTGCATTTCATCTCGATTGATGTCAGTAACTTGCTTACCTTCCCTGGCTTATTCTCTGCCATTGTGATTAGCCTGGCAATCGTGGTAAAATCAGCCTTTTCTATTGATTCTACAAGGATCTCCTCTGCAACCGGAAGCCTGAAATCGCAGGACCGGACAACTTCATTGATCATGCCTTGCAGTCCCATTTTCCGACCATCGTCGGGCGAGAAGATCCTTGCAATCCCTGATTCTGCAAGTTGAACGATCTCCTCCCGCAGGATGACACCTCCCCCGCCCCCGAATATCTTAACATGACCGGCACCCTTTTTATCCAGCAACTGGTGCATAAAAGTATAAAACTCCATATGCCCTCCCTGGTACGATGTCACTGCAATTCCCTGTACATCTTCCTGGATGGCACAATCAACGATTTCAACAGCAGAACGGTTGTGACCGAGGTGGATCACTTCGACGCCGGTGGACTGAAAGAGACGGCGCATGATGTTGATGGCGACATCATGTCCATCAAAAAGGGAAGTGGCCGTAACAACCCGGATATGGTTCTTGGGTTTATATATCTTCTGTCTCATATGATGCAATCGTCAATGTTAATCCTTCAACAGACTCCTTGAAATAATGATACGCTGGATCTCGGATGTACCTTCATAGATTTCAGTCAGTTTAGCATCCCTCATCATTCTTTCCACATGGTATTCTTTCACATAACCATAGCCGCCGTGGATCTGGACCGCCTCTGTGGTCACCCACATGGCTGTTTCCGAGGCAAAAACCTTTGCCATTGCACTTTCAGTGGAGGAGGGCTTCCCCTGATCCCTCAACCAGGCTGTTTTGAGGCAGAGGTTCCGGGTAACTTCTATCTTCGTGGCCATGTCCGCCAGCTTGAACCCAATGGCCTGATGGTTGGCTATCTCAGTCCCAAAAGCCTTTCGTACCTTGGCATACTTAAGAGACAACTCATATGCTCCCGAGGCCAGGCCAAGGGCCTGGGCTGCGATTCCAAGACGACCGCCATCAAGGGTTTCCATCGCAAATCTGAATCCGAAACCATCTTCCCCGATCCGATTTTCCACCGGTACTTTCACATCGGTAAACATGACAGAATGTGTATCCGAGCTTCGCATCCCCATTTTGTTCTCATGCTGTCCGACAGATACACCAGGTGTATCCCTTTCAATGATCAGGGTGTTGATTCCCCTGTGTTTCTTTTCCGGATCTGATTGCGCCATTACCAGATAAACGGAGGCTGTTCC
This sequence comes from Bacteroidales bacterium, assembly GCA_036480555.1. GTDB lineage: Bacteria > Bacteroidota > Bacteroidia > Bacteroidales > SM23-62 > SM23-62. The sequence continues at coordinate 4,496 of JAZGGT010000316.1, forward strand.
GCCGTTGGTAATCCAGTTTTTGGTCCCGTTAACCAGGTAGTGATCACCCTTCAATTCAGCTTTTGTACGCTGCATGGTTGCGTCGGATCCGGCTTCTGGTTCCGATAGCAGAAAGGCACCAGTTATATCGCCTCTGGCAAGGGGTTTAAGGTATTTTTCTTTTTGTTCTTCCGTACCATATTCTTCAAGCCCCCAGCAAACGAGTGAGTTATTGACCGATACGATCACTCCTACAGAGGCATCCACCTTGCATATTTCCTCCATGGCCAGAACATACGAGACGTTATCCATTCCACCACCATCATATTTCGGATCTACCATCATCCCCATAAATCCCAGTTCCGCCAGGTTGTGGATATGTCGTTCGGGGTATATGGCTTTCTCATCCCTTTCGATCACATCCTGGATCAGTTCCCTGTTGGCATAATCACGGGCTGCCTGCCGAATCATCAGTTGTTCTTCAGTGTACTCGAAATTCATCTTTATATTTTTTTTAAATTTAAGAATTGTATTTCTTATAGACCAGCGATACGACGGTCTTGTCATCGCCCCCCATATTCATACTCAGTCCATATGGCCGTTCGGATGGTATGGTGATCTGTGCTTCCCCTGCCCTGCCTGTCAGCTGTTCCCAGAGTGTTACTGCCATATGTACTCCTGTGGCTCCGGTCGGATGCCCCCATCCTATCAGTCCCCCTGTAGTATTGAAAGGAATCTTCCCATCACGTGCAGTATGCCCCTCCAGCACGTAATCCGCTCCTTTTCCCTTTTCCACCAGTTCAAGTGCCTCCACACCCAGCAGGCCGGCAATGGTAAAACAGTCATGCGTTTCCACAGTGGCAAGATCTTCTTTGGCAATACCCGCACTTTCCATTGCCTGTGCGGCTGAGACCTTCATGGTCGAGAGGGTGAGCGGATCAACCGGCGGTTGCGTAATATCCGCTACCGCATGTCCCATACCAACAATTTCTACGGCATCCCCGGGCGGGATCCCAATTCTTTCAAGTCCCTCCTCAGACACGATTGCAATGGCAGAAGCCCCATCGGAAACTTTGGAGCAGTCCATTACATTGAGGCAGGGAGTAAATGTTTTTGCATCTGGTTCTGCCATGGCCACAAGTTCCAGGTCCTCCGTCCTGTTGGTGTATTCCTGGGCAGTGGGACAAAGCCTTGCATTCTCAATGGCATTGTGGTACCACCTTGCCAGGGCCTTCCGGGTGTTTTCCTTGCCCCAGGCATCATAATATGACTGTGTCCTGTCGCTGAACTGGCCGGGAAAGAAATAGGCATGCCCTTCCTTCCGGTTGGGGTACCAACCAGCCAGGGCAAGGAAATCGGCACCGTAAACCGCCTTGACTGAATTCTGCACCTCCACACCAATGGCCAGGACGACTTCCGCCGTACCGGCGAGTATGGATCGAATCCCTGACAACAGTGCCAGTCCACCAGAAGCACAGGCACCTTCCACGCGAGTGGCCGGCTTATATTCAAGGTCCTTGTCGATCATCGGGAACAGGGCATTCAGATGTGCCTGCCTTACGAACCTTTCGGCCATAAAATTGCCCACGACGGATTCATCCACATTTTTCCCTCCCCCGATTTGACCGAGTGTTCCCTGTCCGGCTTCCTTCATGTAATGCTCAATGCCCGGCCTGGGCTTCTTCGGGTGGAATTCCTTCCTGCCGGTACCAAGCGAAATGGTATTATAACCGGCTGTCATATATACTGTACGCCTCATTATGCTTGTAGTTTAATTAAAATGATCATTTACAGGACCATACGCATGGAAAAAACCTGTCAGGAGTACGGTGTTCACATCATCGGTACTCTTTGCCACCTTTTTCTCAACCAGCAGTTGCCCGATCCTGCAGGAATTCCGGCCGTAATCCACCGCCAGCTGTGCACCCAGGTTTGCTGATCCGGAGAGTTGCTCGAAGTATTCTTTCAGGATATCCTGTTTCTTCCTGTCCCTGACCAGGGTTTTCCAGGGGACATGCCCATCGGGCAGGGGACCCAGGGCCTTGCTACAATCGCTTTCAAATTCTTCAAGTGCAATATAAATTTTCTTGTCAGGATCATAAATACCTGTAATCCGACCGGCTTCATAGCGAAAAAACCCATCCTTCTGCGAACCATCAGGATACTGTCCTCCCTTAATCCCCTGTTCTGTAAGCCGTTCGATCAGGTCACAATGCATATCCTCATCACTCATAAAGGGATCCATGACTTTCATGATATACTGGCAGACATCCAGTCCAACATAATCTGTCAGCTGGAAAATTCCCATGGGCCGGATCAGGAAGTCCTGGGAAACCCGGTTGATCATCCAGATGGACTGAGGAAGGGATATCCCCTTTGCGAGTTTTTCCACCTCCGATGCTCCAAACAATATATCCCTCATAAAATGACCGTTCCCGATAAAGCCAGCGACATCGTTGGACACTACAACCGTTTTTCTCAAACGGGAGGAAAATTCCATGGAAAAGTCCCGCAGGTCTTCCATTGTTCCGCCTGAAGGGATCAGCTCCACCAGTCTCTGCACTGCAGGTGGATTATAAAAATGGAAACCTATGATCCTTCCTTCCAGGGAAGCTCCTTCATCGAGGGAATGGATCGGAATAGAAGATGTATTGGTAAGATACCAGGTGCTACCATCTGAATTTTTTTCAATCTCATTCAGAAGCTTCACCTTGAGATCAGGGTCTTCACTGACGGCTTCAAATACAATGCTTGACCCGTATGCCTGTTCAATGGATGTGCTAGTCTGAATAAAATTCATTACATCAATGATGTATTGATCAATGATCTCCCCGTTTTCCACAAGGTCAATGCGGTCTTTATATTCATCCCGCAACCTGACAATGCTCTTTTCTGCCACCTTCCTGGTCTGTTCCCTGATATATTGTTTTACTCCTTTCAGGTTTTCTGCAGAAACATCTATGGCGATAAGGTTGAATTCCTTCCCCTTATTCCCCTGTATCATAGATAGTTCAGCCATTTCCAAGGCAGTGAGCAACAATATACCGCTGCCCATCTTTCCACCTGCCCCCATAATGCTTACCTTTTTTAATCTATCTGAATATTCCATGATCCTATGGATTTATTGATTAGCTAAGGATGCGCCACTCCAATTAAGTCACCATGCTGGTTTTCTCTTTTCGAGGAAAGCCTTCATTCCTTCAGCTCCCTCCCCTTCGAACAATGTACCAAATTCCATTGATTCCAGTTCATAGCCGGCTGGTAGACTCATTGATGCTGATTTCCGTATCACTGACTTAACTTTCTTAACGGCATCAGGTCCAACTGCCAAAATCTCCCCTGCCAATTCATGGACTCTTTCCATGAGTTGATCAGGTTCGGTGATTTCCTGAACCAGTCCCATCCGTTGTGCTTCCCCGGCACTGATATTTCTTCCGCTGGTTAACATAT
>JAZGGT010000317.1:0-2295 GCA_036480555.1 Bacteroidales bacterium
TATCTTTCCTGGTACCCCCAGGTCCGTAATAATGGATATGGCAAAACATGTTATCCCCATTTGATGTGCAACAATGACTTCGGGAACAGTTGACATGCCTACCGTATCACCACCGATGATCCTGAAATACTGGTATTCTTTGGGTGTTTCTAGGGTGGGACCTGTAACTCCAACATAACATCCCTTTCTTACAGGCAGCTTGTGTTGACGGCCGATTTCGAGTGCCTTATTGATCAGTGTCAAGTCATATGTTTTACTCATATCTGGGAAACGGTCACCAAAGGCCGGATCGTGTGGACCAATCAGTGGATTGGGTATCAGGTTGATATGGTCGTCCAGGATCATCAGGTCACCGATCTCGAAATCAGGATTGACTCCACCACTGGCGTTGGATAAAAACAGATGACTTACCCCGAGGTATTTAATAACCCTTACTGGGAATGTCACTTCCTGCAGGCTATATCCCTCATAATAATGGAATCGCCCCTGCATGGCAACGATCTTTTTACCATTCAGTTTTCCAAAAATCAATTTTCCATGATGGCTCTCCACCGTTGATACTGGGAAGTTTGGAATATCCTCATATTCAAGTACGGTATCAATATCTATCTCATTGACCATTCCTCCAAGACCTGTCCCTAATATGATCCCAATCTCAGGCTGCAGATCAATTTTGCTTTTTATGTAGGATACTGTCTCTTTTATTGTTTTTAACATATTTGAGGATTTGATTATTGAAGTTTTCTGTGTCTTCGTTCAGAAACTCTGTTTCTATGGGTATATAGAACAAACTGTTTTTAATTTCCAGGTCAATATTAACAAATTTTCTCAGTCTCATGGCATCCTTCTCTGTAGTAAATATGAATCTGTCTTTGCCTTCCATGTTATTGTATGCATGGAGGATCCTGTTGATATCGCTTTGACTGAAGCTATGATGATCCGGGAAGATCATTTCAATGATCCGGGTTGAGATGCTGCGCAGATGGTGCTTGAATAACCTTGGATTGGCGATTCCTGTGACCATCAGTATAGTGGGACTGGAGGCTTTGATTTCCGACAGGGAAATTTCCGGACTGGCATCCATAAATACGGGGACCGGTTCCCTGTATTCCAGCCTGGTAAAATAGAGATGCTGGAAGGCTAACAAAGTCAGATCCTTGACAATCAGTCGTCGTTCGATGGGTTTCAGCCTGTCCGGGCATTTTGTTACCAGGATGATGTTTGCCCTGCATCTCTCATATGCCTTTTCCCTCAACCGGCCGACAGGTAGTAATCTATCTTCCATAATTGGACGGTGAAAATCAATAAGCAAGATAGAAAGCCCTGGTTTGATACGCCGGTGCTGGTATGCATCATCCAGCAGAACAACATCCAGGTCGGGAATTTTTGTCATCAGCTGCTGCACTCCGTTGACCCGTTTGCGGTCCACCGCCACATGCACATCCGGAAATTTCTGCTTGATCTGTACCGGTTCGTCTCCTATGTCCTGTACGCCCGAATCAGGACCAGCCAGTATGAAATGCCTGGTTCTCCTTTTGTATCCCCTGCTGAGCACTGCCAATTTGAATTCCTCTTTCAGGAGTTTAACAAGGTATTCAATATGTGGTGTTTTTCCAGTGCCTCCAGCGGTAATATTCCCGACCGATATGATGGGAATTGGGAATTCATGGGATTTGATTATGTTATAGTCGTACAGCAGATTTCGGATGATGGTAAACAGTCCGTACAGCAAAGAAAATGGATACAATAAGATATTCAGGTTATTTCTGCTGGAGGCCGGCATACCTAATGTATCTCAAACATAAATGGTATCCGGGCCTGAACACCGAACAGGTTCTCCAGTTCATTGACTGATTTGAAATATTTATAAAACTCGCCCAGCTCATTCCGGAGCATACGTGCCCTGGTATTTTCTGTAAGTTCCCTGATCAATACATCGAGCGGATTTTCAAGCACGGGCAGAGATATGACCCTGTATTTCTCAAGATCCGCCATCTCCCCGGCAACCTTGATGGCATCATTTAATCCGCCGTACATGTCTATCAATCCGTTCTCCAGGGCATCTGCACCGCTCCAGACCCTTCCGCCACCAATGGCATTGACCTCCTCTTTTGGCATTTCCCGGCCCGAAGAGACACTGGTAAGGAATGAATCATAGGTCCGGTCTACCATGTGGTAAATGATATCTTTTTCATCTGCAGACATGGGCCTGAAAGGTGTACCCAAATCAGCATGCTTATTGGTTTTAGCCACATCAATATTGATCCCCAGTTTATTATTGAAGAACGGTTGAAC
>JAZGGT010000318.1:0-15831 GCA_036480555.1 Bacteroidales bacterium
TTATATTGATGAGGAAGTCCGCTCCTGGAGCTATATGAAATTCCCCTACCTGAAGGAGTATGGCAAGCAGGATGGATGGTATACTGTGGGACCGCTGGCCAGGCTGAATACGGCAGATTTCATTCCTACCCCACTGGCACAGAAGGAATTCGAGATCTACAAGGCGTATACCAACGGCAAGCCTAACAACATGTCCATGCATATGCACTGGGCGCGCCTGATCGAAATACTGCATTCTGCCGAAATGATGAAGGAATTGCTGAATGACCCGGATATTGTTTCCGGCGAATTGGTCATCAAGGGACAGAAGGTGAATGAAGGTGTGGGGGTATTAGAAGCTCCCCGCGGAACCCTCTTCCACCATTATGAGATCAATGGCAAGGACCAGATCGCCATGGCTAACCTGATCGTTTCGACAACCAATAACAACCAGCCCATGAACAACGCTGTAGAGCAGGTTGCCAAACATTGGATGTCAGGTCAGACAGAGATCACCGAACCCATGATGAACGCGGTAGAGGTAAGCATCAGGGCATATGATCCATGCCTGAGTTGTGCCACACATGCATTTGGACAAATGCCGCTGGAGATTTCGCTCTACAATTCGAATAATGAATTGATCGACTTTAAGAGAAAATAGTTTTGCCTGCAAAAAAACGGATACTTATTTATGCATTCGGGAACCCGGGCCGACAGGATGACGGCCTGGGCAACCGCCTTGTAGAGGAACTGGAACCCTGGCTCAAAGAAAAAGGCATTGACCAGGTAACAACGGAAAGCAATTACCAGCTTAATATAGAGGATGCAGACAACATCAAGGACAAGGATATTGTAGTATTCGTTGATGCCTCCATAGAAGATATCGATGATTTTCACCTGGGACTTGTGGAACCCTCAGAAGGCAGGTCTGAATTCACCATGCATGCAGCCTCCCCGGCATATATCCTGGCCCTGTGCATCAAACTCTACCAAAAACACCCTGAAACCTACCTGCTCCAGATCAGGGGCTATGAATGGGAGTTCCTGGAAAAAATTTCATCAAGGGTAGAACAAAACCTCTCCATAGCCCTGGGTTTCATCAAAGAAAGGATCACACAGGAAGACTTCGGGGCAAATCTTTCTGAAAAATAAGACTTTTACGTCTTTTTTCTCCAGCCTATTGAAAATTAACTGAATTTTGCCGTAATTTGCACTCCTTTAAAGACTGCCCTGAATCTTACAGATAGCATTGCAAATGGCGATCGTAAAAACAAAGAACAGCATAGTACCGGTCCTGAAAACCCGTCATTTAACAAACTCGACCTATGTGATCAGGATTGAACGCGGTGGAATGGAGTTTGAAGCGGGACAGTATATTTCACTTGGATTACCGGGAAATGCGGAGAAAAGAGAGTATTCCATTTACAGCGGTACTGAAGAAGATTATATTGAAGTCCTTGTCAAGGAAATAGATGAAGGCATTGTCTCAAAACAATTGAAGCAGTTGCAGCCCGGTGCTCATGCTGAAATAGACGGACCTTTTGGCTTTTTCACGCTGGATGAGGCAAGCAGATCCGGGAAGGAACTGGTATTCATTGCCAGTGGCACAGGGATTGCCCCTTTTCACAGTTTTATCAAGAGTTACAGGGGACTGAACTACAAGCTTGTCCATGGTGTAAAATATGGTGATGAGGCCTATGAGTTTGAAGCCTATAGCCCTGGCAGTTATATCCTCTGTACTTCGCGTGACAACCGGGGAGATTACCAGGGCCGTGTGACAGACTTCCTTATGGCACAGCCTGTCAAAACCGGGGCAGATTATTACCTCTGCGGTAACAGCCAGATGATCCATGAGGTATATGACCTCCTTAAAGACCAGGAGGTTGATACGTACAGGATCCATGCAGAGGTGTATTTTTAATCTTTAGCCTATGAGATATCACCTGGTCACCCTGGGATGCCAGATGAATAAATCTGACAGTGAGCGGACCCGCACGATCATCGAGCGGATGGGATTCATCTGGACTGACAGGGAGGATGAGGCCAATCTGCTGGGTGTCCTGGCATGTTCGGTCAGACAAAAATCCATAGACAAGGTATATTCCAGGATCAGCAAATGGAACCGGTGGAAAAAAGACAGGAGCCTGATCACTTTTGTATCCGGTTGTATGCTCCCTTCAGACAAAGAGAAATTCCTGAAGCAGTTTGACCTGGTATTTACCATGGACGAGCTACCGGAACTTGATACCATGGTCCGGCAATACGGTATAGTGACTCCTGCATCCCTCTCCTCCCCTGCAGAAACATCACAGGCCCCGGTTCAGACATTGGCACTCAAACCAAAAAAGGATCCAGCCGAAATCAGGCAATTCTGGAAAGTCAGGCCTCAATACTCATCCAGCTTTGAAGCATTTATTCCCATTCAGAACGGCTGTGATAAATTCTGTACATTCTGTGCCGTTCCCTACACCCGTGGCCGTGAAGTTTCCAGGTCCTCTGATGAGATACTGAAGGAGCTCCGTGAACTGGTGGATAAAGGATATAAATCCATCACCTTGCTCGGGCAGAATGTAAACTCTTATGGACTGGATAAGCGAGGGGATGAAATATCCTTCAACACCCTGCTTGAAAAGATAGGTGAATTCGGTGAACGATCAGGAAGGGAATTCTGGGTATATTTTACCTCACCGCATCCGCGGGATATGTCTGCCGATGTCATAGATGTCATGGCCCGATATGGCTGTCTGGCCAAGCAGGTACACCTGCCGGTACAATCAGGGGATGACAAGGTGCTGATCAGGATGAACAGGAACCACAATATGGACAGGTACCGGAATATCATACATACCATACGGGAGAAACTGCCTGATGCAACCATATTCACAGATGTCATTGTAGGATTTACCGGGGAGACAGACCAGCAATTCGAGAATACCAGGAAGATCATGGAGGAATTCAGGTTTAATATGGCCTACATCGCCATGTATTCTCCACGGCCAGGGGCCACCAGCAGCAGATGGGAAGACGATATTCCACGGGATGTTAAAAAAGAGCGGCTTCAGGTCCTGACCGATGAACTGATCAAATACAACCGCATTCACAACTCCAGCCTGATCGGCCGGAAATTACGCGTCCTTGTCACGGGCCATGATCGAAAAGAGGGGTACCTGAGAGGGCTGACCGAAGGAAAACTGATCGTACGGTTCCCTGCTGACGACCAATCCCTGATCGGCCGGTTCACTGATCTTCAGATAAATTCAGCTGCAGACTTTTCTCTCGAAGGCGAAAAGCTGGCCATAATCGAAGAATTAAATGAACCATGAGCAGAAAGATTGCATTTAAGACCCTAGGATGCCGGCTGAACCAGTTTGAAACAGACTCCCTTGCATCAGAATTCCATAATGCGGGATACAGGCTTGTTGATTTTGAGGACAAGGCCGATGTTTATGTGGTAAATACCTGTACGGTAACCAAGCAGAGTGATAAGAAATCACGGAACCTGATCAGCCAGGCCAGCCACAAGCCGGGGGATGCCCTGGTCGTGGTTACAGGCTGCATGGTGAACAGCCATAAGGAGGCCCTGGAAAACCGGGATGCCAGTACTTATTTCGTTGAGAATAACAGAAAAACCTCCATCTTCCCCATGGTGCAAGCCCATTATAAAGGAGAGATACTGCATCCGAATAGTCTGGATCCCGATGTATTCGATTTCAAACCGGCTGACAGGACATTCCATACACGCAGCCTGATCAAGATACAGGATGGCTGTGATAATTTCTGCACCTTCTGCATTGTGCCATTTGTAAGGGGGCGGGCCATGAGCCGGCCATTTGAGAAGATCCGTGAGAATATACTGCAGGTACTGGATTTTGGTTTCAGGGAGATTGTCCTCACAGGGGTCAATATCGGGCGTTACGACCACAATGGTACCAATTTTGAATCCCTCGTAGAAAAGATACTCGATATCCCGGGCAATTTCCGGGTAAGGATCTCATCCATTGAACCCGACGGGTACGGGGACAGGTTCATAGAACTCTTCCAGCATCCCAAGCTGATGCCCCACCTGCATTTATGCCTTCAGAGCGGGTCAGATGCAGTCCTTCTGAGGATGAGAAGGATGTACACGCTTTCGGAATTCATGTCCCTCGTCGACAAGTTCAGGAACCGGTATCCGGATTTCAACCTGACAACGGATATAATCGTCGGCTTCCCGGGTGAGACAGAACCGGATTTTCAGTCCACATGCAATGTGGTAAAGGATATCGGATTCAGCCACATACATACTTTCAAGTATTCCAGGCGCAAAGGCACCCGGGCAGACCGGATGCCTGACCAGGTCCCGGAAAAGGTCAAATCAGAAAGAAGCGAGCATATCCGCCAGATCGGGGAAGAAAACAAACGGAAGTACCGCTCTTCATTACTCGGCAAAACAGAGCGGGTACTGGTGGAAAAAACCGGTGATGGCAGTGCAAGGGGATATGGTGAACACTATGTACCTGTCAGGTTCCCGTCAGGGCAGGCAGAAAAAAACAGGATCTACCCCGTCATCATCAAGGGGATCAGAGATGGAGCAGACCCGGACCTGTCAGGGGAGCTGTGTTGACCGGTTCAGCGGCCTCTTTTATATAATACCCTGACAGGATCTGCTGGCTGTGGTTTTAGTTCCACACCATCTGTCTTCAACATTTCCATCGCAATTTCAATGGCTTTTTCAAGCTGGGGATCCTTGCCTGTAATAACGAGTCTGGGTTCCTGCTCCACAATCACATCAGGTGTTACGCCAATGTTCTCGACATCCCATTCACCATCGGTATTGAAAAATCCCCACCTGGGCGCTCCCATATAGCCCCCGTCAACGAGAGGCGGAGCACCGCCCCATCCAACCAGACCGCCCCAGGTCTTTGTGCCTACCAATGGCCCGATCTTCTTCTTCTGGAAACTGTAGGGAAGATAATCCCCTCCGGATCCGGCAGTTTCGTTTACGATCATTACTTTGGGACCGAATATACCTGCACCGGGACTTGTAAACGGCTGTTTATCCCCGATGGAATTATTGAAATAACCTACCAGTTCCCGGTACTGCCTGTATTGGGGAGCCAGACATAAGCCAGTTTGCCGCCAGAAAGTGAATCAACCTTTTTCCGGTTCGATTCCATCCATTCCCTCTGCCTTAATGCTGATTCGCTGGCCACTGGTACTACTGTCACCTCCCGGGATCCTTCCATGGATGGTACGGTATTGACACGGATTACCGTCTGCTTGCCCGCTGTCTGGTCAAAAAGGCTGTAAATATTTACATCGTTGGTAAGCATCTGCCCGTTCACTGACAGCAGGTATTCCCCTTCTTTTATGTCCAGACCCGGACCGCTGAGCGGGGACTTCAAACCGGGGTTCCAGTTCTCGCCGCGATAGATCCTGGCTATCTTGTAGAGGCTGTCGGTCACTGTATAGTCCGTTCCCAATAACCCAACAGGAACCCGCTTTACGGAAGGGTATACTCCGCCGCCTGTAAAGGAATGGCCGATGGAGGTCTCCCCGCCTATGATATCAAGGATGTAGGTCAGGTCAGCACGGTGGTTCACATGCTCCAGCCAGGGAGCATAGATCTTCTCTATTTTCCCCAGGTCAAGGCCATGAATGTTCTCGACGTAGAAGAAATCGCGCTGATAACGTATTGATTCCCTGAATATTTGTTTCCATTCAGGTTTGGGATCAATATTTATCTTCATGTTCCCCAGTGCCAATACACCTTCTCCCTTCAATTCCGGTTTGACATCCTCGATATGCCAGCTGCCACCTGCCCTGTATAATATCTTCTTTCCGTCGCTGGAAAGAGTAAACCCCTGTATCCCTTTTTTAACCAGTTTGAGTTCCAGCTCCTTCAGGTTATATTCATGCAGGAGATACCCTGTACGAGGTGAGGCCTGCATATCCAGTTCGGCAATATATATTTTACCCTTGACCCCGGATTCTATTTCCCTGTATGCTTTAACCGGGATATCCAGGGCAATGATCCGCTGGTCCAGTCCCTCGAAATCAATCCTGACCGATAAGGAATCCTCCTCAGTCTCCTCTTCCAGCTTATCCTTTTTATCATCTTTGCTTTCGTCCTCTTCATCCTTTTCTATTTCTTCATCATCGCTTTTGGCTGCCAGGGGGGAAGGATCTTCAGCTGAAAGAACAGCCATGTATACACCGTATTCAAGAGGCCTCCTCACGGATGTCATATCCAGCCATGCCACATTCAATCCGTAATTGGTGCTGGCCAGGAAATAAAGGTATTTTCCTTCCTTGTCCCAGGCCGGTGAAATGCAGTCAGACATCCCGTCAGTGACCTGAAAGGACTTTTGCTGATCTACAGAATATACAAACACCGCATTGAACTCACTCTTCAGCCTTGCCACATAGGCTATCCATTTGGAATCCCCGGACCAGGCCGGGTAGATGGTCCTTTCGGGATGATCAAAACCTTCATTGGCCACCAGTGTTAAGGTTCCCGAACTGACTGTCAGCAGCCATAGGTTCCTGTCTGTATCCACGAAACTGATGAATTTTGAATCAGGTGACCATGCAGGGCTTTCATACATATGGACATTCCTGAGCGGGATCTTTTTCAAATCCTGCCCATACTGGTCACTGTAATGCAACTGGTATTCCCCGCTTTCATCCGAAAACCAGGATATGTATTTGCCATCGGGAGACCAGGCCGGGCTTCGCTCAGCCACTCCGTTGCTGTTTGTCAGGTTGCGGATATCACCATGCTTGGCAGGAACGGTGAAAATATCTCCCCGGGCCGAGAACAGGGCTCTTTTGCCGGTGGGACTCAAAAACGAGGCCTGTATATTTTTGCTGACATCGACCCATTGGGACCGTGCCCAGGGCAGGTCGCCGGATATCATGATCTCAACCTTTTCCATCTCATTTGATCCGGGATCAAGCGTGTAGAGGTATCCCCCGTTCTCAAGGATGAGTTTTCCTTCACCGGACTGTATATTCTTGGTGTCAAAATCCATGAAAAATGTCCTTTGCTCAAGTTGGCTGCTGGAAACATTATAGGACCAGATATTGGATACCGTATCCCGGTCAGAAAGGAAATACACCTCATCAGCTATCCATACCGGTTTCTGGTCAATGCTGCCTTTCCATGGGACTTTCTCGATCTCATGGGTAGCCATGTCCATGATCCAGATCGGGTTATTCTGGCCACCACGGTAATGCCGGAATTCCGATTCCCAGGGAATATTCATCTGGTAGGCAAATCGGCTCGCATCATCATTGAACTGGCCGTTGGCAACCCTCGGAAATATCAGCCTTTCCGGGAAACCACCGGCAGGATCTACGGACCAGAATTGTTCCGGGGAGGGGATCGGTACATTGGTCCGGCCCGAGGCAAACATTACCTTTCCGTCCGGGGTCCAGCCTTTTGCCAGGTCTGTTCCCGGATGCCAGGTAAGCCGTTGGGGATTGCCTCCCTCCGGGGCGGTAACATAAACATCCCTGTTGCCATCGTATTCCGCAGTGAAGCAGATCTGCCTGCCATCAGGCGAGAAAAAGGGACCTGTCTCCCTTCCCTGGAAAGTGGTCAGTCTCCTGGGTTCGGTTCCATCAATATTACATATCCAGATATCACCTGCATAATCAAATACGATATGCGTCTCGCTGATATCAGGGTTCCTGAGCAGCCTGGTCTGGGCTTGCAGATCATTTGTTGAAAAGATACAAAAGAATATAAACAGGAAAACAGGAAATGACTTTTTCATTGTGATTTCAGTTTATTATTATAAAAATGAAGATAATGCTAATGATAGTATTAAAACATGATATCATTCATTAAATTTGTTACTTAACAATGGGAAAATTGTAATTTCAAGGAGCATTAATATCCCCCTGTGAAATACATATTTGCCATATTTCTGTGTGCCTGTAGTCTTTGCTGCGGTTTTGGCCAGTCTGAAGATCCTGCCCTCCACCTGAAGCTCCTGCTGCTGGATGACCGTTTCGAAGAGCTCCTCCAGATAACCGATACCCTGGAGATTGCTGATTCTCTGATGGACCAGGTATATTATTTCAGGGGCCGGGCATACCAGTCCATGCTCAACTACGACAGCGCTTATCATTATTATCACATGGCCTACCAGGTTGACAGCAGCAATTTATCTTTCAGGATCTCTATGGGATCGATGATGTACAGGCTGGGCAGGATCAGGGAAGGCATTGATATCTACGAAACCATTGTTGCAGAATTTCAGCCCCGGGACCGGCATCTCGCTGAGCTGGCCAATCTCTATTCCATCAGGAAGGAATATGCCAAAAGCCTGGCCATCTTTAAGGGCCTGCTCGAAAAAGACAGCCTGAATTATTATTATGCCAAGCGGGCCGGTAAGAATTATCTGGATATGAACAAGCTGGATTCTGCCATTTATTACTATGAATATGCCTTTTCACTGAATCAGAAAGATGTCTTCCTGGCTCACCGGCTGGGCAACCTCCATATGCGTAAAAAGAACTTATACACGGCCATAATGCGGGTAGGCACAGGAATGATATATGATTCCACCAACCTGGACCTGCTCAAGCTCAGGGGCTATCTTTTTTTACTTAATGGACAGAATGAACCGGCGATCGTGGATCTGTGAAAGACATGGTTGCAGGATTCCCTGGATTTAAAGGACATCTACCTCCAGGTGGCAGAACTATACAAGGTCCTGCACCGCTTTGATGAAGCCTTTGAAGCCTATGACATGGCACTGGAGTGCCATCCTGCTGACATTACGATCTATTTCACGATTGCCCAGACCTATGACAGGAATCTGAACCAGAAGGAGACCGCCATCGAATATTATGAGAAATTCCTTTACGGAGGCAGTACGGACCAGCAGTTGTTCAATGCCAATGAAGACACATTAACGCCCCTTGAACGGCATGCCAGGGAAAGGATCAACATACTGAAGGAAGACCTGTTTTTTGAAAAATAATTACCATGAATGGAGATCCGGCATTATACAAAGCATTGGAAAGCCTGAACATCAGGTATGAATACCATGAGCATCCACCTGTTCCCACTGTCGAAGCAGCATTGGAACACTGGGCCGGAATAGATGCAGCCCACTGCAAGAACCTTTTTTTCAGGAACCACAAGGGCAACCGTCATTACCTGGTCATCCTGGAGCATACCAATAAGCTGGCCATACGTGACCTTGAACAGATGCTGAAGCAGGGCAAACTCAGCCTGGCATCTGACAGGAGGCTGGAGGATAACCTGGGACTAACACCCGGGTCAGTGACCCCCTTCGGTTTGATCAATGATGCAGCCAACCATGTCTACCTGTTCATCGATTCCAACTTGAAAAAAACCGGGAAACTGAGTTTCCATCCCAACATCAATACGGCCACCATCGTGATCAGTTTTGAGGATTTTATCCGTTTCCTTGACTGGACCGGGAACGGCTATGAATTTATCGATCTGTATTAGAGTCCCAGGAACAGGATAGCTATCCCGCTGAGTAGAATGGTCGCACCTGCAATGGCATGTGTAAACCGCTCCATCTTTCCCAGCCTGACAAATTTCAGTCCATAAGAGGCCAGCAGGACCAATACAAGCATGGTCAGTATGGTGACCAGTCCGAAAACAATGGATACCTGGGCAACACCCCAGGAGCTGTTCTTGGCGGCCGGGTACATCAACAGAGGGATAAGTGGTTCACAGGGTCCCAGGAAAAATATGGTGAACAATATCCATGGTGTGATATTGTTTTTGTGGGTATGATCATGCTCTTCAAGGTGGGTATGCTCATGTACATGACTGGTACCGTTCCCATGATAATGGATATGTTTATGGGGTTTATTCTTCACCGCCCTGTAAATCCCCCAGGACATATAACCCAGTCCGAATAACACAAACAACCATGCCGCCAGGTCTCCCCTGACCGATTCCATGAATTCAAGTTTATTCAAAGCTATGCCAACTCCTATGCCAATGGTCCCCAGCAGGATGGAACTGATCACATGGCCAAAACCACTCAGGAGGGTGACCCATGATGTTTTATAGATTGTCCATTTCCTGGCCCTTGACATGACAATAAACGGCAGGTAATGGTCGGGGCCCAGTACCGTATGTACAAAAGCCAGGCTTGCGGCGGTGATGGTAAGTGCAGTGAGATTATCTGTCATAATAAAGGGCAATTAAACGGGAACAGCTGTCATAATCAGTTCTCCATGGTAAATCCCCTTAATGGCTTTCAGCTTATCCGCAAGCTTGTTCAGCCTGTCTGATGTTCCCTTCAGTGTGATGGTCTCAAGGCAAAGATCATGGTTCAGGTGGATATGCTGGCTTGACAATATCAGGCAATGGTAATCATGCTGAATGGTGGTCATCTGTTTCTGCAGGTCCCTTTTATGATGGTCATATATCAGCACCAGGGCGCCGGCAACTTCCTCATCCCCCCTCCATTTATCCTCCACCAGGTTTTTGTTGATCAAAAACCGGATGGCCTGGGAACGGTTAGGAAAATGATGGTCAATTACCAGTTGATCAAGCTTTTCCAATAGATCTTTTTCGAGGGATACACCAAATCTGCTTACAGACATCGTGTTACTTTTTATTAAAAACTTGTTACGAAAATATAAATAAATATTGAATTGTGGTTTACCTGGGAATTATTTTCATTTCATCGATCAAATGGCCGGCACCGGCATACTTGTCGATAATGAAAAGTACATACCTGATGTCCACTACGATGTTGCGGCATTGGTTTATATCATAGACATAATCGCTCATGGTTCCTTCCCAGTTCCGGTCAAAATTTATCCCGATCAGGTGGCCGTCAGCATTTAAAACCGGACTGCCGGAATTCCCACCGGAAGTATGGTTGGATGCAATAAAACAAACCGGCACTTTTCCATTCACTGTATAGGGACCAAAATCCTTCTGTTCATACAGCTCCCTCAGTTTCTCCGGGATGCTGTAGTCTTCCATGGGCAGATAGCTTTTTTCGATAATGCCGTCCAGTGTGGTGACGTATCCATACCTGGTGGCATCCCGTGGCCGGTAATCCCTGACCTGTCCATAGGCAATGCGCATGCTTCCATTCGCATCTGCATAAAAACCCCTGTCCGGTTCCATTTCCCGTAATCCTTTGACATACATGCGGTATATGGTATTCTTTAGGTCTGTGATTGAGCTGTATGAATGCCTGATCTTTCCCGATAGATCTTCACAGGCCCGTGCCAGACTGAATACCGGATCATTCTCTATCCTCTTTATGTCAGCCTGATTCGGGTCTTCCAGCAAACTCATTATTTTTTCCTTGCCGGTAAAGATGGTTTTATCAAACAAATACGTGATGTACCTGTCAATATCCCCCCTGTACTTTTGCATGGCTTCCTGCAGGGGTACGGGATAATAGGTCTCTGGCAGATCCGCCACATAAATTTTGAGAAGTCTTCTGATAATCTCCCTGTCGATAGCTATAGTATAGTCCTTGAAAAAGTCATAGGACTGTTCCCTGGCTATATCAATCGTATTATCAAGATAATACTCCCCTATTTCCCTGTTATGAAATGCCTCCACCAGGTCCATGAAATTCCCGGCAAAACGCAGGATCTCAATGGCCCCTAAAATCTCCCGCTGGTAATCATAGGCCAGTATCATGTCAGATTCCTTTTTAATGAGGCATTCAAGTGAATCCAATACATTTTCATATTCTCTCCTTCCTGCCGGGTCCTGGCTGACCCATCCGCTAAATTTCTGCTCATAGTCCTTCTTCTGAGCAATGGCTTCCACCTTATTAATGCCTTTGATGACACCCTGCCATTTCTTCCATGCATTGGTCACACGTGCATACTTGGCA
This sequence comes from Bacteroidales bacterium, assembly GCA_036480555.1. Lineage (GTDB taxonomy): Bacteria > Bacteroidota > Bacteroidia > Bacteroidales > SM23-62 > SM23-62. The sequence continues at coordinate 11,829 of JAZGGT010000318.1, forward strand.
GCATATTTAATTTGTATCTTGTCGCTTTTACCCATTTGATTCTTCATGACCTCAATTCTTTCTGTCCTGATCCGGATCTTGGCAGGCAGGCTTTTCCCAATGATCATTTCCAGCTCCGACGAGAGCAGGTACTGGTCAGTATTACCAGGAAAGCCACGAACCATGGTGAAGTCCCCCGTATCAACCCCGCCGGCAGAGATAGGCAGAAAGTTCCTGGGTTTATAGGGTACATTTCCGGCATCATACGTTGCTGGATTATTATTTTCATCCGCATAGATCCTGAAAATAGAGAAATCACCGGTATGCCTGGGCCATATCCAGTTGTCCGTGTCACCGCCAAAGTTCCCGACAGCTTTGGGAGGGGCTCCCACCAGCCTTACATCAGTAAACTCCTCATACAGGAACATACAATACTCACTCCCGTAATAGAAGGATTTTGTTACGGCCTTCCATTGTGTCCTGTCCATGGCTTCATCCTGCAGTTTCCTGATGTTCCTGCCGATGATCTGTTCACGGGATTGTTCGGTGATCCCATCCTCCACTCCTTCCAGCACTGTTTCAGTTACATCCTGAACCTCCCGGAGAAATCTTACATATAGCTCCAGGTTGGGTAATTCCTCTTCCCTGCTCATGGCCCAGAATCCCTCATCCAGATAGTTGTTATTAAGGCTGCTGTGACTTTGGATGCTTCCGAGACCGCAATGATGGTTGGTGATCAGCAAGCCTTCCGCGGAGATCAGTTCTCCCGTACAGAATCCCCCGAAACTGACCACTGCATCCGTAATGGCTGCCTGGTTGATTTGGTAAATATCATCGGATGAAAGCCTGAATCCCTTTTCCTGCATATCGGTTATCCTCAATTCTCCGACCAGGAACGGCAACCACATCCCTTCATCAGCCCTGAGGACTGCCAGCGGGATAAAAAGGAGTATCAACAAAATGTTCAAGTTTTTTTTCATGGCACGATCATTCTCCCAGTAATTCTTTTAACTCATGATAAACCTTCTGGATGGGCAGTCCCATTACATTGAAATAAGACCCCTCGATCTTCTCTATCCCGATATACCCGATCCACTCCTGGACCCCGTATGCACCGGCCTTATCAAAAGGTTTATATTGATCTATATAGTAGTTTATTTCTTCATCGTCCAGCCTGGCAAACCATACCAGTGAAGTGGCATGGAATGAATGCATCCTTTCTGCCGTCCTGAGGCATACACCTGTCAGGACCTCATGCATGTTCCCGGATAATCTTTTCAGGATGTTGACCGCATCTGCCCGGTCCTTTGGCTTGTTTATCACCTTGCCATCCAGCCACACTATGGTATCAGCCGTGATAAGCAGGGTATCAGGCGGAATTTCTTTCATGATGGTCCTGGATTTGAGCTCGGCCAGGTAAACCGGTATCTCCTGCCTCGAGAGTCCAACAGGGTATGTTTCCTCCAGGTCATTGTTTACCATGATCTCATATTCGATTCCGAGTTCATTCAACAAGTAATGCCTTCTTGGAGACCCTGATCCCAGGATGATGTGGAAGTCCTTAAGCTTTTCGTGGAGCATCAGGATATGTATAGGTGGATAATGAAATAGACGAGGATGGAATACAAGATACCGGCCAGCATAATCAGTTTCGCAATATTGCTGCAGACATGATAATCCTTTTTTTCTCTGGCTGCCAGCAACCTGTACAGGAGATACAGAAATGGCAGAATCAGGAAGAGTGAGAACCATCCCATGGAAATCAGATCAGGTTCCCCTCCGGGATTATAATAAAGAAATCTGACATACACATAGATCAGCGAGAAAATGATAGCCAGGATAAGCGTCACAACTACAACTTTGGTGAATCGTATCCCGAGCAGGACCGGCATAGTGCTCCTGCCATATGCGGAATCTCCTTCAAAATCTTCTATATCCTTGATGATCTCCCTGATCAGGGTGGAAAGGAAGGCGAAAAAAGAGAAACCCCCAACCCATGCGAGGAGATTATTGAAATTCATATCATTGGCGATAAGGATCTCCCGGTACGCTTTATTCAGCAATGGGATTTCAAAGATCACCACAACAAAGGGGACCACAGCAGTGAAAACAGCCACGATCAGGTTCCCTACCAGGAACTGCCGCTTATAGGTGGTGGAATAAAACCACAAAATGCCGGCAGCCAGCAGGTAAGCAATGCCCAGGCTAAGTATATCAATGTACCAGGCCAGGTAGATGCCGGTTAATACCCCTATTCCATTCAGAAAAATATGAGTGATCATGGCCCCTCTCCTGCTGATCTTTCTACCTACAATCACAGTAGAAGGACGGTTGAGCAGGTCGGTTTTCATATCGAAATAATCGTTGATCACATACCCGGCAGCAGTGATGGCCATGGACGAGAAAACAAGAAGGAAGAAATGCAGGTGATCGAGCTGCGGAACGAAACCATTTACAGCAAGTATAGGTTCCACGATAAAGAATCTCATCATATACTGGGTGGCAGCAATGATGAGCAGATTCTGAAAACGTATTAACTTTAAAAAAGCTTTCAAAACATTACCACGTAAAAGCATCTGGCTCCATCCATCTTCCCTGCAGTCGCAATACCTGTTCAATGACATCACGAACACATCCTTCTCCCCCCGGTTTATCTGAGATATAGATTGAGACTGACTTGATCTCTTCAATCGCATCTGAGGGGCATGTGGGAAATCCTACCTCCTTCATAACCAGGTAATCCGGAAGGTCATCCCCCATATACAGGATGTTTTCAGGCTTGAAATCATATTTTGAAAGGAAGTCTGACAGATCTTGTTGTTTATTCCTGGAACTAAGGTAAATATCTGTAATACCGAGATTCCTGAACCTGCTCTCAACGGCTTTTGAATTCCCGCCTGTGATGATACCGATCGGATATCCCTTCCGGACGGCATACTGGATTGCATATCCATCCTTGATGTTCATGGTGCGCATGAGGTGGTGTTCAGGATGCAGAAAGATTTTGGCATTCGATAACACTCCGTCAACATCGAAAACAAATGCTTTTACACTGCCAAGCTCTTCTTTAAAATTACTCATTCACTCTGAAAATGTTGATAGATACTCTCGCTTACAAATGTATATATTTTTTGCCACTCGGGCTGATCACAAAGCATCAGTTGATGGATAGATAAAATAATTTTATCATGGCGGGAAGCGGGACCAGTCTGGGCCTCGTGGGGACTCATTTCAAGGACTTTTTTGGCAGTCTCCATGATGAGTGGTTTCAGGATGCCAAAATCAAACTCATTATGGCTCAGGATATCGTAGGCAGTGCGGTACATATGATTGGTGAAATTACAGGCAAATATGGCGGCCATATGCATGATCTTACGGTTCTCAAAATTCACTGCAGAGACATTATCTGAGATCTTTCCTGCAATATTTTTGAGGCGGTCTTCATTCTCCTTATTGTTTGCTTCAATACAAACCGGCACGGTCCGGAAATCAATTGACCGTGTTTTAGTAAAAGTCATCAAGGGGTACAGGACACCAAAATCACCGGTCCATTTTTCAAACACATTGGAAGGTAGACTCCCTGCAGTATGTATCATAAAAACATCCTTAAGATTTATCTGGGGCAGGAGGCCCTCGAGTGCCCGGTCAGTAATACAGAAGATAACAAGTTCGGCATCCTCCTTCAGCATATTAACATCCGTTGTCCAGGGCACATCAATATGTAAACCGAAAGCAGCTGCAGACGACAATGTCCTGCTGTAAACCTGGATAATCCTGAATCCTGCTTTCTTAAGTGCAGGTCCCAGGTGCCAGGCCAGTTTCCCGGCACCAATGATGATCGTTTTCGGTCCTTTTCCCTTTCCCTTTCTCATCGGCCTTTAGATTTGCACGTAAGTTACGTGGAAATTCCTTAAAACAAAAAGAAGCCCTTTCTAAATCAGTTATAGACAGCTCGTTTTAACCATAAAAGGGTATTGAACCACCGCTGAAAATACTGGCCTTCGTTTTAACTCCTGCCAGAACT
>JAZGGT010000319.1:0-2619 GCA_036480555.1 Bacteroidales bacterium
TAAACGACCAGAAAAGGATCTTCCCGGTTTCTACCATCCTGAACGGTGAATACGGCCTCAAGGACGTATGTCTCGGAGTACCCGTCGTACTGGGCAGAGGCGGTATTGAAAAGATCATTGAAATCGACCTGAATAATGATGAAATGGCAATGCTTAATACTTCTTCAGGACATGTAAAAGAAGTAATGAAAGCACTTGATGACATGAACCTGTTTTAGGAAATAGCTTCCATTAATCCAAGCGGATCCCCCTTTCGCCCGAACAGGGGGATTTTTTTATCGGAAAGATTTTACAAAAGGGGCATTTCATACATGTATCAGACTGTTCCGGATTTCCTGAAAATTGTATATATTTGCGCGTTCAAATAACCAAACAAGAACCAAATGCAGAATAAAGGAGCCGTTAGGGGATTTGCCATCGCCCTGGCTATTGTGTGCGTCTATCAGTTGTCATTTACTTTTGTGTCGCGGAAGGTGGAAAGGGATGCCAGGGATTATGCCCAGGGGGATGCCACGAGAGAGGAATTATATATTGACTCAATCGGGAGCAAAGTAGTATACAATATCCTTGTCCGGAAATATACCTATCGTGAATGCAAGGAGCGGGAGATCAACCTCGGACTAGACCTTAAAGGTGGGATGAACGTGACCCTGGAAGTATCCATGGTGGATATGATACGGTCATTGTCAAATTATAACACCGATTCAACATTCAATGAGGCCATTGCCCTGGCACTGGAATACCAGAAAGACAGCCAGGAAGATTTTGTTACCCTTTTTGGAAGGGCTTTCGAGGAAATTGATCCAAACGGCATGCTCGCGGCCATTTTTGCCACTCGTGAATTAAGAGGACAAATAGATTTTAATTCCAGCAATGAAGATGTCCTGAGGGTTATCCGCGCGGAAACGGAAGGATCCATGGATAATGCGTTTAATGTGTTGCGTAGCAGGATAGACCGTTTTGGTGTCGTTCAGCCTAACATACAGAGATTGGAAACCCAGGGCAGGATCCTGGTACAATTACCGGGGGTCAAGGAACCTGAGAGGGTGAGGAAGCTTTTGCAGGGGACTGCCGTGCTGGAATTCTGGGAAACTTATGACAATTCTGAAATCTTTCCTTACCTGCAGCAAGCCAATGAGAGACTCCGGGAGATACTTGATGCAGAAGCAGCCCTGAGAGAATCAGAGGCAGACTTAACAGAAGGATCCGGGGAACAAACCAAACCATCCCAGGCAGAGGAAATGGATCCCCTGCTGGCTGAACTAGAGCAACAAGCAGATACGGGTGACCAGGAATTAAGCCTGCTTGACCAGATCACAGCCGATAGCCTGATGGGTGATACCACGGCTGCCTTAACCCTTGAACAATTCGTCGAGGAGAATCCCCTGCTCGGCATACTTCAGCCGAATGTAACTAGGCAGGGACAATTCGTGCCCGGTGCCGGTATTGGATTTGCCCACACCAAGGATACTGCGAAGGTAAGGGAATATATGAATATGAACCAGATACGATCCCTTTTCCCCAGGGATGTCCGTTTCCACTGGGACATGGCACCTTATGATGAAGCTGAAAATTATTTTATCCTTTATTCATTGAGGATAACCGGGAGGGACGGAAGACCTCCACTGGAGGGTGGTGCAGTGACCAGCGCCAGTGTTGATTTTGCACAGACTGGCGGGGCACCGACGGTAACCATGGGAATGAACAGGGAAGGAGCCCAGGTCTGGGCCCGCCTGACCAGGGATAATGTAGGCAAGGCCATCGCCATACTGCTGGATGGTTTCGTAGTATCTGCCCCAACCGTTAATGAAGAGATTCCCAACGGCAGGTCAACCATCAGCGGTAATTTTACCTATGCAGATGCGGAAGACCTTTCCAATGTGCTGAAATCGGGTAAATTACCAGCTCCAGCAAGGATCATCCAGGAAGCCATTGTGGGTCCTTCCCTGGGACAGGCAGCCATTAAATCGGGAATGAATTCCTTCCTGCTGGCCTTCCTGGTAGTACTGCTTTACATGGTATTCTATTACAGCCGCAGGGCCGGATTGGTTGCGGATTTTGCACTGATTGCAAACATGTTCTTCCTGATGGGTGTACTGGCATCCCTGGGTGCCGTACTTACCCTGCCCGGTATCGCCGGTATCGTGCTTACCATCGGTATGTCCGTGGATGCAAACGTGCTTATCTATGACCGGATACGTGAAGAGCTAATTGCGGGAAAAGGCATAAAGCTGGCCATCGCCGACGGGTATAAAAATGCCCGGTCGGCCATTATTGATGCGAACGTCACGACATTGCTCACCGGGATTATCCTTTTGGTCTTTGGGACCGGTCCCATTAAAGGTTTTGCCACAACCCTTGTGATCGGGATCTCTACCTCACTGTTTTCGGCTATTTTCATCACCAGGCTGATATATGAAAAAATGCTTACTAAAAACATGAAGATTACTTTTACCACCAAACTGACTGAAAATGCCTTCAGGAACACCAATATCAACTTCCTGGGGAGCCGGAAGACTTTTTATGTAATATCATCCATAATAGTAATTGCCGGTGTGGTTTCACTGCTTACACGTGGACTGAACCAGGGGATTGACTTTACAGGGGGACGGACCTATG
>JAZGGT010000320.1:0-4502 GCA_036480555.1 Bacteroidales bacterium
GAAATCCGGCCGGGTATCATCTGGATCCATGGAGGGGCACTGATCATGGGCTCCAGGAAGAGCATTGCAAAGGAACAATTGACTTTGTATTTAAATGCCGGCTACACGGTGATTGCCATCGATTATCGTCTCGCTCCTGAAACCAAGCTTCCACAGATCATTGAAGATCTTGAGGATGCTTGTTCCTGGGTTGTATCGAAGGGCCCCGACTTATTTAATATTGATCCGGAACACATAGGCGTGATCGGACATTCGGCCGGGGGATACCTGACGCTCATGGCAGGTTTTCGTACAAAACCAACACCAAAAGCCCTAGTCTCTTTTTACGGTTACGGGGCTCTCATTGGACCCTGGTATTCAGCACCGGATTCTTTCTATAACCTGCAGCCAAAGATTGACAAGGAAATTGCATATAAAGCCGTTGGAGATTCCACTGTATCGCATTCACCCTCACAGCCGCAGAAGTATCCTCGTGGACAGTTTTATCTATACTGCAGGCAGAACGGGTTGTGGCCGCTGGAAGTCTCGGGGCACGATCCGTATAAGGAGCCTGGTTGGTTCCAACCATATGAACCGCTGCGAAATGTCACAGGCACATATCCACCAACCGTTTTTCTCCATGGGGAAATAGATACAGATGTTCCTTTCTTGCAATCCGTAATGATGGCCGGGGAACTGGAAAAGCAAGGCATCCCTTACGAATTGGTGACCCACCCTGATTGGCAACATGGTTTTGACGGGAGGGACCGGGATGATCCATCCGTTAAAGAAGCATTTGAGAAAATCCTGTTTTTCCTGGAAGTACACTTAAAATAAGGAATTTCATTCAGGCAAAGATGAAAATTTATCTATACACCCTGTCCATCATTATTTTATTGTTGCCTGGTTGCCAGGGCAATGTACAAAATGACCCCTTTCAACATGCCGCATGGATTGGTGAGCCGGAAGCTATATCTATTGCTGATTCCCTGATGTATGGCGACCATCTGGCACCCTTATTCCGGAAAGAATTCTATGTTGACAAAGAAGTTCATTCCGCTACCTTATATATCACTGCTGCCGGCTATTACAGGGCATTTATGAACGGGGAAGATATCGGCGCAAATTATCTTGACCCTGCATGGACCGATTACAGCAAAAGGATTTTCTACGCTGAATATGATATTACAGCCCAGGTTAGAAAGGGTAAAAATTGTATTGGGACAACTCTCGGGAATGGATTCTATAATCCCCTGCCGCTAAAAATGTTCGGGCGCCGCAACATGAGAGACCATCTGCCCGTCGGACAACCCGTTTTTATTGCAAGATTAGAGCTGGAGTTCACCAATGGCACAACAGAAGAAATCATTTCGGACAGAACCTGGAAATATGCTTATGGCCCCATTTTAAAAAACAATGTCTATCTGGGTGAAGTGTATGATGGCGGAAAAGAGATACCGGGATGGAATACTGCTGGATTTGATGATGCCGACTGGCACAGTTCAGTTGAAAATGAGGGTCCCGGTGGCCCTTTACAACAGGCATTTTTCCCGCCCATACAAGCGACCGGTGTGATAAAACCTGTAGAAATATCATCACCTGCTGAAGGCATATATATTACAGATATGGGCAGGAACTTCACCGGGCTTTACAGAATTAATCTCAAGGGTCAGCGCGGCGACACCGTGACTTTCCGGTTCGGGGAAAGGCTGTATGAAAACGGGGAATTGAACCCGATGACAACGGTATGCGGACAGATCAAGAGAGAAGGCCTTGGCGGTCCGGGTGCCCCTGCTATAGCCTGGCAAACCGACAGTTACATTTTTGGAGATGGTACGGACATATGGTACAGTCCCACTTTCACCTTCCACACATACCGCTACATGGAAATTTCCGGTCTGGAACAGAAGCCCGATCCCTCGGAGATTGAGGGCATCAATATCCATACAAATGTAGATACCAGCAACAACTTCTCCTGTTCATCCGAATTGATAAATGCCATTCAGCAGGCATCGAGAAGAACTTTCCTTGCCAACCTGATAGGCGTGCAAACCGATTGCCCGGCCCGGGAGAAATTCGGTTATGGGGGAGACCTGAATTCAATTGCAGAATCTTACATCAATAATTTCGACATGCAGGCCTTTTACAGAAAGACTGTCTACGACTGGATTGATGCTATTAATGATACGATGTTCATCGATACAGCACCATTTGTAGGTATCAGGTACTGTGGACTAAGCTGGGAATCCGCCTTCCTCATCACACAATACTATCTTTATCTGTATTACAAGGATATTGAATTGGTTGGGGAATTATATGAATTTGACCTGAAATGGATGGAAAAGGCAGCCCGGCTGCATCCTGAGGCAATTGTAGATAAGGGATTGAGCGATCATGAATCACTTGAGCCGGTCCCCGTAGAACTGACCGGAACATCTCACTATCTACAGTGTGCTCGGATCATGAAAAGGTTTGCCATGCTGATGGATGATAAGGAAAATGAAGAGCACTTCGGACAACTTGCCAATGAGCTAAGCAAAAACCTGCTGGATATGTTCTGGCGAAAACCGGTCCCAGGTCCCATCAACCGTCAGACCCTCTTTTCCACCTTACTGTATCATAATATAATTCCTGAAGATGAGCAGGATGCAGCTATTGATTCTCTCATCAAAGCACTGGAGGCAGGCCCGTCCGGACATTTCACTACCGGAATTTTCGGGACAAAATATATACTGGAAGCGCTTTCAGCTACTGAAAATGTAAATACCGTATATAATATTGTGAACAGCAGGATTTATCCCGGATGGGGATACATGATTGACCGGGGAGCTACAACGATTTGGGAAACCTGGAAAGAAAGTGACAATATCTATTCCAATTGCCATCCAATGTTCGGGTCTGTATCTGAATGGCTGTACAGGTGGCTCGCAGGCATCAGGCCCCATCCTGACTATCCTGGATTTGAAAGGTTTACCATTGCCCCTTCCCTGCCTGCCGGACTTGGTCATGTAAAGTGCTCCTATCATTCGCCATTCGGAGAGATTGTATCAAACTGGATAAATGATGGAAACGGCAAACAGGTATTTGAGATTACCATACCTGAAGGAAGCAGTGCAATGGTCAGGTTGCCTGTCAGAGAATACCAAAGAATTAAACTGACTGAGAAAAACGGCCAGGACTCATATACACCTGAAAGGGATGGGACAAACCACAGTTCTTTTGAATTGGGACCGGGAAAATATACCATCTCTGTATTTGAATAATATATCAAGCAACCTTAATGCCAGGAAATACATCTATAAGGAAAGATGCAATTATGATGAAAGGGATGATAATATTTACAGGGTTTCTGGCAGCCATTATTTATATGGGATGTGAAACAAATCTTGAGCTGAAAAGTACACTCCACCTGAATGACACCATTGAACTGGCAAATTTTGAAACTAAATATAATTACGAAAATAATTTAAATCTCAGGATGGACTCTGTCCTGAGCGACTCCAGGTGTCCTTCCAATGTGCAATGTGTCTGGGAAGGAAATGCCGAGGTAAGGTTTCTCTTCACTGTTGATAGTATCCAGACTGATTTTGTTCTGAATACACATGGCGGTATGCAATTCAACACCGATACTATTATCGGTGGGTATGAGATCAAATTGTTGAGATTATCTCCATATCCCAAGGATCCGGGGGAGATCCTGCAGGTGGAATATTATTCGGAAGTAATCGTCAAGCCATGACAGCATCCCCATGATCAAAAAGCCAAAATCTATAAGGCTTTATCGTGATAATACTTCGCATTCTTTTCATCACTCAGCCGCGCATAAATATTACCAAGATATTTCGCATATTCCGGTTTCGGATATAGATTGTAGAGCCTCATGTAGTAGTCCAGGGATTGTTTAAAATCAAGGGTGACTATCTTGAATGCTTTCAACAGCCTGGCGTACTGCTTCCGTGTTTTATTTTCCTCGTAAGCCTTCATTTCTGCCTGGTAGCTGTTCTCTGCCTTCCAATAGTATTTCTCAGCATACCAATTCAAAGACGATTCGTGTTCAGGATTGCTATCCAGTATCAAATTGGCGACAGAGTCACAAACCTGATCATTATTCAGAACCTGGTTAATGGTCAGATACACTTCCATGTTCTCTGTTTCTGTCCTTGACTGCAGGTCCAACAACGGCCAGAGTTCCTGGGCCAATTCAAAGTTTTCGCTCTCCAGGCAGGTTTGAAACAGCCTGGTCCGGATGCTATTTATGTACTTTCCCCCGGGATATTTCTGGATATATTCTTCCAGGAGCGTAATTTCTTTCGATAAATTATCAATCCTGTGGTAGTTGTCTGCCTGGAATAGAATCGTCTGCTCATCCGAATAACCATCTTCCCGGGCAGAGATGAGATAATCCCGGGATTTATCATAAGCTCCCAGTTGATAAGTGGATTTCCCGGCAATGGCATAGATATTCCCTTCTGCTGACTTACCCTTTTCAACCGTATTCATGATTACCTGTTCCGCAGATTCAA
>JAZGGT010000321.1:0-3042 GCA_036480555.1 Bacteroidales bacterium
ATCGAAGAGCACAAGGGGATAATCGAAGTTTATTCTGAACCGGACGAAGGTACAGAATTCATCATCATTCTGCCTTTCAGCAGTCCAGCCTGAAAACTTCATCAACCAAATAACCCCCTGGGGAACAGAGGGTTCTTTGATCTTGTATGATCTGAACTTTACTTGGGTGCAATATTCTGATTGACCCTGAAGAAGTTATTGGGATCATATTTTTCTTTGATTTTAGCCAGCCTGGAATAATTACCCCGGTAGCTGTCTTCAACTCTCTTTTGTCCAACATCATCCATCATGAAGTTGATGTATGCCCCGGACAATGAATGATCTTTCAGGTCCTCCCAGTATTGTTTGCTCCAGTTGGTGATTTTATCCTTATTGGCAGGATCCGGATCGACGCCTACGATGACCTGTGCCCAATTAGCATCACGGTAGCTGAAAGCCATGTCATCTGACTTGACTGTGTGAGCAGCTCCATCCACCGGATACATATGCATCATCGAATGAGGTGTGGGTAATTTCTCCGCATTGCGAATGTGCAGATCCACAGCTGTATCACTGATCTCTTTTACATAATGGGCTTTCCAGTACCATTGCATTCCTTTAGGATACAATGGGTCAAACATGGTTTGCAGGGCAGGGAAGGGGAGATAACCTGTAAAATCTATGGATGGCTCTGCCAGATCCCTGAATGGTTGAACGGCTTTTTTCCCGGCTTCTTCATCCATGGTCAGGCACCATTGTACGGCGCACATCTTTTTAAGATGATGTTCTTCGGGGAACAGAGGTACAGGAGGGACAGTTAAAAATGCAAAATATCCATAAATATTATTGTCTGCATTTACAATAAACTCCCTGTAGTATTTGAGTATTTTTTCGGCATGTTCCAATTCCCACATCATGGGACCTCCGTATACCATTTTTGCATCTTTCATATCAAACAGGAAGGAGGTTACAATCCCAAAATTTCCTCCTCCTCCACGAACCGCCCAGAACAGATCGGAGTTTTCATTTTCATTTGCTGTGACCTGTTTTCCGTCTGCCAGCACCATGTTCACCTCCCTGAGTGAGTCGATGGTCAGGCCATATTTCCGTGTGAGATGTCCCACACCACCACCAAGGGTCAATCCGGCAATACCGGTAGTGGATAATATTCCGGTGGGGACAGTTTTGCCATAGGGATGAAGGGCGGGGTCCACATCGCCGAGCAGACATCCCGCTTCAATAAGGGCCGTATTATTTGCTTCATCCATCTGGATGTTTTTCATTGTAGACAAATCGATGACCAGTCCATCGTCAACGATGCCGAGTCCCCCGGCATTATGTCCCCCGCCCCGGACAGCAGTCAGGAGCTGGTTTTCCCTGGCGAAGTTTACGGCAGTTACCACATCTGCAACATCGGAACACTGAACAATGAGCAGGGGTTTTTTATCTATCATCCCATTATAGACACTGCGAACCTCATCGAAGTCTGCATCGTGCCTATGGACGATCCTTCCACGGATCCGGGATACGAAACCATCCAGAATAACAGTATCTGGAAGTACGGTAGTGAGAGAGTTGCTTGTTGTCATGGCTATAAAATTTTGATTTATAGTACAAAACTACAACCCTGACAGGCCAACATCTAACACGTTCTGTTCAAATCTTAATAAGAATGATTCAAAATAACGATTTCAGGTATTCAGGCCGATAAAGAGGCTGATAAAGAGATATTAAGATACTGGGATGGCAGCAATCCGAATTTTTTCTGAAAACACTTTGAAAAATATGAGAGGTTATTAAATCCAGCCTCATAGGCAATCTCAGACACATTGCCATGCTGTATCCGCAAGAGCTGAAACGCCCGTTCAAGACGCAGATCACGGATCCAGTCATTTGGCGCCTTGCCTGTCAGGGAAGTGATTTTCCTGTATAACTGTGGCCGGCTGATTCCCAATTCCATACATAAACGCTCGATGCTGAATTCTTCCTGAACAAATATGCTTTCGGTAATATCCATTAGCTGCATTAAAAATCTTTCACCGGGCCTGTCCAGTATTTCAATTGCCGATAAATCCTGATATTCCCGTATAATCCCATCCATGTCGCACAGATCACTGACAAAGGAGGATACCTTTATTTTGCCATCACCGGCAAACCTGGTAAAATAGCGTGCTTTTCGGATCGTCTCTTCATAAAATCCATCATTCTCAGTCAGGGGCTGACCTGCTGCTATCCCTATTTTTAATGAGAGATGTAACTCTGGATCCGGATCTGAATCTTTTTGCATCATGAATTCTTTCTGAATTTTCAAGGCACATCTGACTGCCTTCGTTGAGGATTTAAAAACACTGATGATGTTATCATCGTTTATATTATCGATGACTCCTCCCTGATGTTTGCCAATTATTTCCCGGATGAGGGATTTAGGCCTTCGGGGAAGCCTGAGGGACCTGTATGCTAAGGATCCATCAATATTGGTTTGTCCGGTTAATTGCACCATCATGATGAACCGGTAACCGGTATCAATGCTGCCATCATCGTTTTTTACCGCACCCTGATCCCTTGTGGGAATACTCCCTATGATCATTTCATAGAGTACTGTATCAACTTCCTGGATAGCGCAGGCAAGGTTCCCATGGGATTCCTCGTGCATCTTTGCACAACTTTCTTCATCAGGAGCTTCCATCAGGCAGAACATAGTACCGGCCTCTTCATTAATCCAATACTGAAGGTTTCTGACATTGTATTTGGACTGGACGGACAGGTCCGACATATGGGCCCCTTTAACATCCTCAACCGTCACGTCAAGGTCTTTATGAAAATCCATAAATAGTGGCATAACAAATTAATTATTAGTATATAATAAGAAAAAGAGAAATAAAGATACGAAAGTCTTATTAATATACAGGCATAGGCAGGATATTTAACATTTAAGAATTTATTAATCTCGCGTTTGTAACAATCTGCAATTGTTCGCGTAGCATGAAATGTGAACCTAAAATGATGATAAGATGAAACAGAAAACAATTATTTCATTGATGGCAATTGCGGTGATGATTGCAC
>JAZGGT010000322.1:0-2378 GCA_036480555.1 Bacteroidales bacterium
AAATTCGCATAAATTATCAAATATAAAGATTTTAAGATGCGTCTTTCTATTTTGTTTGTAGCCCTGGTGGTTTGTTGCATGCAGCTCACGAATGCCCAACTATTAAAACTGGACTCAACAGAATTAAATGTCCAGGTAATTGTAGAAAACCTGGATACCCCGTGGGAAATCCTCTGGGGACCCGATGATATGATCTGGATGACCGAGAGAAAAGGACAGGTGAGCAGGGTTGATCCCGCCTCGGGAACCGTAAAAGTCCTGCTGGATATTAATGAGATTGTAGATGAGGGTAGTGAGAACGGAATGCTGGGTATGGTACTGCACCCGAATTTCATGCATCCCGACTCTCAATTCGTTTACCTTGTTTATACTTATTACGGAACTGCCCCGACAGAAAGACTTGTCAGGTACACCTATGACACGGACACCCTGATAGATGAGATGATATTACTTGATGGTATACCTTCCGGGTACTACCATATAGGATCAAGGGTGATAATATTACCCGACAGAACCATTTTAATGTCTACCGGGGATGTCGGGTCCGCCAGCTATGCCCTGGATACCACTTTATTGCACGGGAAGTTCTTACGAATTAACCTGGATGGTTCAGTACCAGTTGATAATCCCATCACAGGTAGTTATGTCTGGTCCCTTGGTCACCGGAATGCACAGGGACTGGTCCGGGCCCCGAATGGTATCATTTATAGCTCTGAACATGGACCGTCCAACGATGATGAAATCAATATCATCAAGGAATTAGGAAATTATGGCTGGCCGGAAGTAATGGGATTTTGTGATCTGCCTGCTGAACAAGCATATTGTGCTGCCAACAACGCAATTGAGCCTCTCATTGCATGGACTCCGACAATAGCCACGTGTGGACTCGATTATTATGGCCATGATGCCATTCCCGAATGGAAGAATTCATTGTTGCTGGCTTCCCTGAAGGCAGACGATTTAAGGGTATTGACACTGAACGCAGCAGGCGATTCCATTATTTCGGAGGAAATATTTTTTGATAAAGAATATGGACGACTGAGGGATGTTTGCATATCCCCAAAAGGAGAAATTTTCTTTGCTACCTCCAACCGGGATGGCAGGGGCAATGATGGCGTCCCGGTAGAAAATGATGACAGGATCATCAAAGTCTCCAATGAGCAATATACTGAACCTACCGGCATTGACGAATATAATAAGGAATTAAAACTGCACTTCTATCCGAATCCTGTCGAAAACACAATTTACCTGGACCATGAAGAGGTGCAAAGCTACAAGATTTATGACCTGTCATCCAGGCTCGTTATCCAGGGGCAATTCGAACATCACATCGATGTTTCAGAATTGCAGCAAGGATTATACATCCTGGAAATTAATGAGGGCAACACCATCCGGAGAGGGAAATTCCTAAAAAGGTAGATACTTTTGTAAACACGCAATTGCGTTACAACAGAATAATCAATTTAAGCTGAATCTGTTTAGATTTTTTATCTTTAGGTCTATGAAACAGGAAAATGTCAGAATACTGGTTGCTGCTGCACTCGGTTCAACTGCTGGATTATTACTGGGCATGTACCTATTCAGCGAAGAAGAAAAGAAAGGAAAGCTTTCCAAACACCTGGAAAGTTTAAGCGACCTGGTGAAGGAGCTGGAAGATTTAAAAACTGAAGAAGCCAAAGATTTAAAGGACAAGGTGAAGAACATACTGAACAGTGTTCAGAAATTATTGGATCAGAAGGATGGAAAGTCTAAATGACATCAAGGATAACCTGAGATCCATCTTCAAGGATGAGGTACAGCTCTACACCCTCAAGGGAGTGGAGAAGGCCTCCCTCTTTCTAGGGATCATAGCCACTTTTTTTATTGTTTCTCTTGTCGTTCTGCTCGGTATCATTTTCGGATCCATCGCCCTGGCCAAATACCTCAACCTGAGATTAGACCATGAATTCATGGGTTACCTGATAGTTGCCGGAGCTGATGTTTTGCTGGCAGCACTCCTCTTGATAATGGTGGCCAGAAGGAAGATCCCCTTATTAACCAACCTGTTTGTCAGGGCCATTGTTTCCATATTCAATATCAACGAAGATGAAGATCAATAACCTGGCATCTTTAAGACGTGAAACCGAGCGTCTTGAATACAAAGTGAAAGTTGATGTAAGAAAGCTGAAAACAGACTTTCAACTGCTCAGGTACCAATTACTCGAATCTGCCATTAAAGAGGTCGTGGGCCTCTTTAAAAAGTCAGAAGACAAAGAGAAGGAATAAACCTGTTCGTATCCTCATCATCATCCCCACCTGCTGACAAGATCAAATCTTTGCCATTACCTCAAGCATTCTTTCAGGTGTCATGGGCATCTGATAAAGCCTGGCACCTGTTG
>JAZGGT010000323.1:0-2637 GCA_036480555.1 Bacteroidales bacterium
TGGGTGGGTACATACCGGACCGTAAGGGCAATGCCCCTGATAATATGGGACATGTCTGAATAATCCACCCATGAGGGATGGATAATATGATCCACCAGTCCCACATTAGGCAAACCTACCATATCCATACCATCCGAGACATCAGCCACCCGGAGTCCCTCGTAAAGCTTCAGCAATTCCAGATCTTCGGCTTCCGTATACCATTCTGATTCAATGAAATTTTGGCCTTTGCTCAGTTCAGTCAAATCGGTTTCTTGGGTCAGACCACCGATACACATGAAAATGAGCGCAATAAACAAACAAGATTTTCGCATAATGTTAAATTTTATAGTGACAGATACTTGATCAATATCTCTTTGCCTTGCCGAATGGCATCCCTGCCCGATGATTCGATGCCCCACCATCCGCTGAATCCCATGTCTTTGGCCAGGTTGATCATTTTTGCGGATCCTTCCTCAGTGGGCTGGTTCCGGTATGACATCCCACCTGCATAAGGAAGGGTCTTCTTCAGGTAATCAAAATTATCAAATTCATCACTGGGCTCCCGCCAGTCCGGGTAAGTACCGAAGTATTTACTATCAACCTTCTCCATAAGTTTTACCATCCAGTCAGCATCATTGGAAAACCCTCCATGGTTTTCAATTAACACACTGACATTTGCCGGAATGGCATATTCAAGCAACATATTATAGGCATCGGCTGCCCATTTCAATCCGTCTTTCTTGCTGTCCCCTTCGCTCCCGCGGCAATTGGTGCGTATGGAATGGCAACCCAGGTAATTGGCAATATCTATCCATTTCCTATGGTTGATATCAAACTGCCGCCTGACTTTTTTATCCGGGGAGCAGGACTCACCTTCGGCATCTACCATAATCAGTACCATGGTTACCCCGTAATCATCTGCATTTTTCTTCAATTGGTTCAGGTAATCCATATGGGGCACTTCGAAGAGCGTATTGACAAACTCAATCCCGTTGATATCAAAGTCCTCACGTGCAACCTTCGGGAAATCCAGGGTTTTCCATTTTCCGTCCCTGACTTCCTGCACCAGGGCCCACTGGGCAATTGAAATATCATCTTTCCGAAGTTGTGGCGAAGACGAAATCGTTGAATACGCCTTGATCGATGGTGTTACCATGCTGGCGGCCCCCAGGGCCATTGTTTTTCCTATAAAATTTCTACGGTCCATATTTAATGTATTATTTGGTTTACAATTCCCAGCCTTTCCGGTATTCCCGGTAAAGGTATTGATTGGCATCTGGTTCATTGGTAATTTTCATGTTTCATAAGAAGTTATTATTTTGAGGGTGACTTAAATGTAGCAAAACTTGATGGTATTTCAAACTACAGCAATTTATCTAAGGCTAATCCATCCTCGGGGATGAAATTTCTCCAATAGTGAACCGAATCTTCAAGTTTATTAATGATATCATAAGGCATCTCTGAAGTGCCAGCAAATATTTCAATTGTCAGATAAATTTCATTACATTTTGGAGGCATTCCCGTATCGGTTTGCAAAAATGAATTATAAAGGGAGTCGAATACCTTTTTACCAGTAATTATACCCTGAGCGTTGAATCTGTCATTAAATGGCCAGTGCTGTGAAACATGCCCATCTGTCTGCTGTAGATGAATGATCGGCGAATAGCAACCCAATGCCTCCAGCCAGTTATAAGGATCTCCATCATCATATTCTGCAAATAAATAGGCAAATTCATCAGCCAGTTCCAGGATCTCATTTATCTTTTGTTTTTGTCTGGTAACCGGAAAATGAACTGCTTCATGAACCATTTCGTAAGCCTTATCGACACCCAACCAGCAATTTTCTATTTTGTTTCCTAGTAAAACATCATCCATCAATTTTTGCAGGTATTCATGATCAGGCTTCAGGAATTTCCGCTGTCCGGATTGATGGCCGACATCAATGGTAATATAAAATGGCTTCCCTGATTTGTTGAATACCTTCTCCAGCAAGTCGTGTGCACCCTTAATCGTCCAGGGAACCTGGTGGGGGGTATACATTTGTTCCAGTCCCAGGTTTTTCAATCCCTGATGAGCTGCATATTCAGCCAGACCAGCCAGCCGATCGTATAAATCTTCCAAATGAAAATTAAACTTCTCTTTATCCTGTAATATGGTGTTGTTAAAGGCATGACAGAAGAATCCTAGACCGGCTTTCTGAGTACAGGCGATATCAATCATCTTCCTTATCCAGTCGTCCATAATATGATCCCGGACGGATTCATCTTCATGACTTAATCCCATGGTGGAATAGGTGCCATGTCCTGAATAGAGATTACAAATTTTCACACCTGTTTTAAGGGATGCTTCAGCAACTTCATCCAACCATTTTAACCGGTAAATATCTGTGGAATAAAGTGGATCGATTTCATTATCGGCACTGGCCTCAACATAGTTCACCCCCATGTCAGCAATTATTCTCATCCAATCTCCCGGATTGGTCCAGCGCTTTGAAGCAAAGCAGTTATCTATTGCCAGGTATATCTTTGGCAGTTTATTGCTTAATGCCATATTTTCTGTATGAGGATCAATTGTTTCTCGAATTTACATTTTTACTAATTTTATTAATCCTCTTCTGCAGGATAACCCACAGATTGTGCTAACACGGAAACCTTG
>JAZGGT010000324.1:0-3312 GCA_036480555.1 Bacteroidales bacterium
AATTGCAATGAAAACAATGGAAGATAGAATTGAGGTGAGTCCATATAAAGTTAAGGATATCAGCCTGGCTGAATTTGGCCGGAAGGAGATAGAAATTGCTGAGAAAGAGATGCCCGGATTGATGGCAATTCGTGATAAGTTTACCGCAGAGCAATCCCTGAAGGGGGCCCGGATCACGGGATCACTTCATATGACCGTACAAACAGCCGTCCTTATTGAGACTCTTGTCAAGCTTGGCGCAGATGTCAGATGGGCCAGCTGTAACATTTTCTCCACCCAGGATCATGCTGCGGCAGCCATCGCTGCGGCCGGGATACCTGTATTTGCGTGGAAAGGCGAGACACTGGAAGAATACTGGTGGTGTACGGAACAGGCACTCACTTTCCCCGGTGGAAAGGGACCTAACCTGATCGTTGATGATGGTGGGGATGCCACATTGATGGTCCATATGGGGTATAAAGCCGAAAAAGATCCCGCTTTACTCGATAAACAACCCGGCAACCGGGAAGAGGAAATAATCCTGAACAAACTGAAGGAAACACTCGCACTGGATCCGGATAAGTGGCACAGGATTGTGAAGGAGATACAGGGTGTTTCAGAGGAAACAACCACCGGTGTTCACCGTTTATACCAGATGCACGAGAAAGGCGAGTTATTGTTCCCTGCCATCAATGTGAATGATTCGGTCACCAAATCCAAATTTGACAACCTCTATGGCTGTCGTGAATCACTTGCTGATGGTATCAATCGTGCCACTGATGTAATGATTGCAGGGAAAGTGGTAGTGGTGCTTGGTTACGGGGATGTGGGCAAAGGTTGTGCACATTCAATGAGGTCATACGGGGCTCGGATACTCGTTACAGAGATTGATCCGATATGTGCCCTGCAGGCTGCCATGGAAGGATTTAAGGTGACTACCATAGAGGAAGCGATTGCAGAAGGGAATATCTATGTGACCGCCACAGGGAACAAGGATGTAATAACCGCCGAACACATGTCCAGGATGAAAGATCAGGCCATCGTTTGCAATATAGGCCATTTTGACAACGAGATCCAGGTTGAAAAGATGAATGACCTGGAGGGGATGCGGAAGATCAATATCAAACCACAGGTGGATAAGTATATTTTCCCCGATGGTCATGCCATCTTTATTCTGGCAGAGGGGCGCCTGGTGAATCTGGGTTGTGCAACCGGCCATCCATCCTTTGTGATGAGTAATTCATTCACCAACCAGTCCCTTGCCCAGATTGAACTCTGGCAGAATAAATATGAAACCGGGGTTTACCGTTTGCCCAAAAAACTGGATGAGGAAGTAGCCCGTCTCCACCTGGCCCAGCTGGGTGTAAAACTGACCTTGTTAACCGAAGAGCAATCAGCATATATCGGGGTGCCTGTTAAGGGCCCGTATAAATCTGATCATTACAGGTATTAATTGCGAACGATCAGGGCATTGTTCTGTATGTAGGCGGGATACCTTTTCAGGGGCATGGCTGCGGGTCCCTCGAAGACAAAACCATCATTCTGGACGAGGAATTTTGAATCACAGCAGGGACATACATAAAGTCCCTCGAAATCTTCACTGCGATCCAGCCTGCAATAATCTGTCTGAGCCTGGAAAGTACATGTGATATCATAGACCTCATATTCATAGACATCACTCCGGTAAATGATTACACCGTTTCCCTGGAGGATCTGGCCGGCACCTAAAGGTATCTCCGGGTACTTGGGATGGCTGAAGCGGATTACCCCGCCAATCCCGCTCGCATTGGGAATGACGGTGGCTGTTTCCTGGGGACCGAGATGGGACAGATCGGTTGAAAGATCAAGGATCAGGTCTATGCGTGCATAGGGAACAACATCCTTATTGTCCTTGACACAGGCAGTAAAACTGACGGCCGTTGCCAGAATTCCAAAAAAAAGACCTAATTTTGATGTGGAAAAATACTTAATCATTGCGTGGATAAGAACGGGACAAAGATAATTAAATTGTTCCTGATCAGGATTTTTCTCTTCCTGTTTCTGTTGCTGCTGCCGCTTGCTTCCCTGCAGGCCCAGACAAGAAAGGTCAAACAGGCTGAGCGCAGGCAGGAACAATTAAAGCAGAAGGAGAAGAAGGAATATGATCAAAGGAGACAGGCAGCCCTCAAGCACAGGCAGGATATCCAAACCAAGGAAGTACAGGCACGCATGAAGGAGACCAGGAAAAGATCTGATCACTATAATACAGGGAAAAAGGAACCATTTTACAAAGGCCTGTTTAACGGGAAAAAGAAAAGAAAAAAGAGACGCCGATGAAAATAGATATTGACAGCATTTTTTATATCATCCTCAGCATTATTATCCTGGTAGTCAGCGGCTTGGGCAGCAGGCGCAGAAAGAAGGCCCAGCAAATGAAAAAACCCACTCATTCCGTTGCCAGGCCTGTCACACAGCCCCGGCAACCGGCTCTTGATCCTTTTAGCAGGCTTGAGCAGATCCTGACGGGACAGTCCCAGTACGGAATCCAGGAGGGAGAATCACTGGAGGTCCTGGAGGATGAAGAACAGATAATTATTGATGAGGAGGAAGAGTATCTTGCTGCGCCGGTTCCTCAACAGGAGGAGAAGCGGCCTGATTTGAATTACGAAACGGAAGATGATCAAGAGGAAAAAAGCCTGGATGGTCTATTCAGCGATGTAGATGAGATAACAAGGGCCATTATATACAGTGAGATATTACCCAGGAAGTATATTTAAATATTTTTATCTTTACACGTACAAAGAGTCCTGAAACCGGGATTCTTTTTTGTTTTATTAGATCGGGAGAATTTAACTATGTCGAAGATTTCCTTTATAACCCAGGAAGGCCTGAATAAGATAAAGAAGGAGATTGATCAGCTGGTCAATGTTGAAAGGCCAGCCATCTCACGGCAAATTGCTGATGCCAGGGACAAGGGTGATCTGTCTGAGAACGCAGAATATCACGCAGCGAAAGAGGCCCAGGGGATGCTCGAACTGCGCATTTCAAAACTACAGGGTCATTTAGTAAATTCCAGGATCATTGATGAATCGCAGATCGATACCAGCAAAGTTCAGATCCTGAACCGGGTAAAGATCAAAAATACTAGCAGTAAAGCGGTCATGGAATACCATATTGTTCCTGAATCTGAAGCCGATCTGAAAGCCGGAAAAATGTCCATCAGCACACCTATAGCCCAGGGATTGCTCGGCAAAAAGGTCGGGGATGTTGTAAAGGTAAAAGTCCCCTCCGGAGAGATCGGTTTTGAGATACTGGCAATATCGATCTAGTTTTCCCATTTTTCACTACATTTAG
>JAZGGT010000325.1:0-6870 GCA_036480555.1 Bacteroidales bacterium
GTTCCGGCAGATAGATTACCCGGCCTTCCCCATAATTGAAAGCAAAAGCCTCACTACGCCGGTGAGTGGAAATAATTTCAGAGCCATTGTTCTCTTCCTGGCCGATTTCCGTATGCATTTCTTCAGGCAAGTTGTTTTTTCTCAGTCTTCGCCACCCATCGTACATGCCCGTCTTGCCCGTAGCGACTATGCCCCCTCCATTTTTTACGTATTCTTTAATCTTAATGATCATATTATCATCCAGGCTTTCCTGGTTGGCAAGAACGATGACATGGTATTTACCAAGATTATCTTGTTGCTGGTCAAAGATGATATCAAATGGGATCTGCCGTTGCTGCAGGGCCTGTTCTGCCATATTAACCGCAACCTGGGTTTCGAGTATATTGTAAGCCATGGAGGGATAGCTTCTGAGAACCGCCACTTTTTCCCCTCCTTTCATATTGGTATACAAATCTTTATGCTCAAGCCAGAAGTCGAGATACTTTTTCCGAACACCTTCGGGGATGCTTCTGCCGAGTGAGCCAATCGTCCTGTTCAGGGCCAGGTTCTCAGCAAAATCCTGGGGTTTATGATTTCCCGTCATGATGAAATTGCCGGTAGTCCGCCCCAGTTTGTAATGTCGGAATTTCCCGATCGCTACTCCTTCTTCCCAGCGGGGATTGTTACTGTCTTCAGTCCAGATAACATTCGTATACTGCATGAGATCCGGGTGGTTTATGCCGGCTTCCCAGGCCCTGTTACTCCCCACCAGACCATGAGGATTGACTTCAATGGCTACCTCCTTGTTCAATGCACGTGCGAACCTGGCACATTCTGCCAACCTTGTGGTAAAGGTCCAGCAACGGAAATCAATCCATTCCTGTATCACCGGGTCTCTGATCTCCACCATTTTCTCCGCCGGATTCGGATCATTCCACATGGGTGGAAGAACAAAGGAAACATTCTCGAAACCAAATCTTTCAATCCGCTCTGAAGCCGTGTATTTATCCTGAAGGTATTTCCTGAAAGCAGCTATGGTAGCAGGATTAAAGTCTGCCTCAGGAGGATAGTTATAATCAAAATTATCGAAGTGAATGAAATCGGTTTTAATCTTCTCCACTGCATAACGTATAATCTTCTCCTTGTAATATTCCATATATGCATCATGGTTAAAACAGGGCCTGTATCGGAAGGACTGCTGATAGCCGTAAGTGAGCAGGATTGGTTTCCCGTTCACATCAACCTGGTACCATAAGTCCGTTTGAGCCTCCGGGACTTCGGCAAAAAAAGTTTCATAGGCCATCGTGTTCCATTGTATGTAAGTATCCACCTTCATTCCGTATTTATGGGCAATGGCAGCAGCCTTTACAGCCATATCCATATGATCCTTCTCAGCTTCAAATCCAAATCCCTTGTAACAATAGATATGATATACTGTGATGCCTGCTTCGGCAAGTGATCTTATATAATCCTCCGAGGTCTGGTAATCATACAATTCCCTTTGCCAATGGTTAAAGTTTTCATTATTCCGACGGACCTGAAAAATCCATGGTTCATGCGTGGCACCGGCATCA
Organism: Bacteroidales bacterium; assembly: GCA_036480555.1. Lineage (GTDB taxonomy): Bacteria > Bacteroidota > Bacteroidia > Bacteroidales > SM23-62 > SM23-62. The sequence continues at coordinate 1,554 of JAZGGT010000325.1, forward strand.
GCAAAGCCGTCCCGTATCCATTCCGGGGTATATTTTGCCAGGTCCACAGACCCATCCTGGGCTAAGAGTAAACCCTCTTCTGCGAAAATCATAAAATAAATTACGAGGACAATTTGAAAAGTAATTGCGGTCTTTTCTGATTTTCTTAATAATTTCATTGATCAATATTTACAGTAGTTTTCAATTCAATCTCTTCTAAGATAGGACATTTTATACGACTAACCAGCTTCCAATAAAATTATGGAAAAAGACTTAAAATGATCAAAAGAATCTTACACTTGATCTTGTTTTACTTTGCTTTGTCAGCATTGATTACATGCCAAAGTAAATCTGATTGGGATGGGGCTGAAGTTGAAATCTGGCACGGGCTGAACCAAAAGATTGGCCATCTGGGAACTGCCCAGGATGATTTTAATGTTATGGGGAAAGTCATGCCTGCAGATTCCATCGCATCTCTCACCTACCAGTTAGACAACAGCCCTGACATTCAGCTTAACTTTGGTGAAGGAACACCAGGATATCGAAGGTTTGCAGAACTCGGACACTTTAATGCTGACATTCCAATTGCTGAATTACAGCCAGGTGAAAACACAGTCAAGATTATTGCTACGGACAGAGCGGGACAGCAGACCAACCAGAAAGTAATTATTGATCTTCAATCCGGTTCCTATCCTTTACCTGTCCATATTGATTGGAATAAAATTACTAATCCTCAAAATGTAGGTCAATATGTCGATGGTCAATGGGATTTGGAACCCGATGGATTACGGACCAGGCACATGGGTTATGACCGTATATTTCTGATCGGTGAAAAAAGCTGGCAAGACTACGAAATTACTGCCTCTTTAGTAATAAACCAGGTTAGTGATACTACAAGTCCTGTAAGTGGTGGCAATGGATTAGGAATACTATTCCGCTTTACCGGGCATGTTATTGGTGGACATCGGAATTTTCCCAAAGCGCAACCCAAATGGGGTTATCAGCCCTTTGGTGCAATTACATGGTTGAGATGGGATCTGGATGAATCTCAAAACCTGCCTTCCGAAGAATTTTACCGGGGTGATAATAATAATACCATAAATCATGGTCAGTTCCCGGTTCAGCCTGGTGTGAGATTCTGGATGAAAGCAAAATGCCAAACTTTGCCTGATAAGAATGATGGAAATGGAGTATCAGTTTATTGTTTTAAAATTTGGAGGGACGGAGAAAAAGAACCTGCTCAATGGGATTGGCAGGAAACACAAGTCAGTAAATATGCCAACCGCAGTGGAGGTGTTGCCCTGCTAGCTCATCATGTGGATGTTACATTCGGGAATATATGGATTGACAATGTAGTATTCAGCAAATAGCTTCGGTTTCACAAAGTATATCAATATCTTTCTACCTGTCAATAAGCTACCTCAATTGATTATCAACTATCCAACTATTTACCATTTCATGTAACTGCTCTTCCACCTGTATCATCCAGGTCAGGTCTTCCCGCTGGCTGGCAAAATGAAAGTACCGGTCCGGCACATAATTGGAAGGATAAGATACAAAACGTGTTTTGCCGTACACGATTTGTAAATTCTCCCAGGCCCTTTCAAATTCAGAAAGGGTATTGCGGAGAGTTTCAGCACCCGCTTTTTGCTGGGCCCTGTCCTCAACATCACATTGTTTCATTGCCATCAATAAACGTGGTGCCATTACCTGAAAATCATTCAAAACAGAATATAGCTCCCAATGGTACCGGTTTCTGGCAGAGCACTGGTTTAGTGAGTCCAATACTTTCGATGTAGCATGAAAATCATCCAATATGGAGACAGCCTCGCTCAATCTTTGCTCATATTCCTTGCTCCAGCTTCCTGGATTTTGTAAATCAGGAAGTTCAATCAGCCGATCAGTAAAATCCGCTTTTACAGGAGCATTTGGATCTTTCGGGGGCATCCAATGGGCCAGTCCTGGTAATTCAAACAGGGCATTTTCCAATTCCATGCGGTTGCTTTCCCCGTTAAAGGCCTTCTCCCAGAATGCTGCCCCTCTCCGTAACTTTCCGTATAGGTTTGTATAATCAGGAAAAGATATCCCGTATTCTCTCTGCAGGTAGGCCATGTCGTACTCATCGAGTGTCCGCCCATTAGGGGACCAGCTGTATTCAGCAGAAGCAATGAATCCGCGCCAGAAGGTTTCCAAATGAGGAGAATGGTCATCCCATGCAGTACAAAACATGCCTTCAACATCTTTCTCAGCTGCCAGTTGATTAAAGCTGCGGATGGCAGCAATGCCGTGTGATGCCATGCCAAGGTCCCTGTCGTCAATTGGGAAAAGGCATCCTCCTGTCTGTGCTGCTGTTGCGATCATCACGGGTAAGCCGTTGTCCCTGTACCAATCAAGGGCAAAAATATTGCCCGGCTGCCTTGCCATGGAGTAATTCCAGCGATTGTACACACAATTCTTTGGAAAACCGGCAATCAAATCTTCCAGGATTGGCCTGCCGTTTTCCCAATCTTTTGTGGCCTGTTCGAGATCAACATCTGAATTCCAGGTACTTCTGTATACACCGGCTGCTTTCAGCGGCATATCATCCCAAAAAATGGCTATTCTACCCTTTTCCCCGGCAAATTCACAAACCCTCTTCAGCCAGTACAGGTTTAAGCTCAGTTCACCTTCCTCATCTGCTGTTGGTTTACAGCGGGGACATAAGCCGATATTCCCAATCTCATCTCCCCCAATATGGAGGTACCTGGAGCCAGGTGTCGCATCAATCGCGTCACTATACAAATCGAAAAGGACATCATAAGTTCCTTCGTCCAGTGGACAAAATGCCCAGCGGTTGTGTTGCAGTTCACGAAGGGGAGCATAATGTTCATGTTTTAGAATAAATGTCGCGTGACCCAGTCCCTGTACCAACGGAGTAATTTCGATATGCCTATCCCTGGCATACCTCGTCAGTGCAGCCATTTCATCAATACTGATGGATTGCGGCGCTGCCACAAGAGGTTGGCGCTGAAAACGAAGTTTATCTTCAACCTCAAAAATCACAGCATTTATCTTATAACGTGCCAACCTGTCTATACTCTCATAATAAAGGTTCATATGATCCAGGTGATGCTTGATATCAATCTGCACTGACCGGTACGGTAAAGCAGGTTCATCAATAATTTTACAGGCAGGTACGGGAGTATGGAAATCACGGGCATCTTCCAGTAATTGTTCCAGGGTTTGGCAGCCATAAAAAAGTCCTGCTTCCCCGCTGGCCAGAATTTCTGCATGCCCGTTTAAAATGCTTAACTCATATCCCTCATCTGAAGTGGGAGAAAGGCTGCTTTTGCCTAATGCCAGTGTGAGGGTACCCGGCCCCTTCATATCCGACTCCCTTAATTGACTGAGAATGTCACCCATGACAGGGCGTTTAAACTCACCCGTCATTTTAAGGTTTGCAAGGGAACCGTATGCCAGGCCATCACCCTGCATCAATTCAATTTTTTGTGGTTGTGGTAAAACCTGAAAAGGTTCAGGCATTTTGTCCGCAGACATCACTGATCCAGCTACAATATGTAGCATCAGATTTACAAGGACAAAAGGAAATAGAAAATGCTTCATTCTTTTATTTTTAATATTTTAATCTCGTCTGATAATTACTTTTTTCGTGACCCTGGTTTCTTTTGTTCCATCTGTAACAGTGAGGGTTACAGTGTATTTACCTTTGGATAGGTAGGTATGGTTCTCCACAGGCCTGTAGGATACATCTGAGCCATCGCCAAAATCCCATATGAACCCGATTGGATATCCATCAGGGTCATTGGAGCCTTCTGCTGAAAATGACAGTGGTTGATTGATTTCTCCAGAGTCAGGAATATCAGCCACCAATACCGGTTCTTGATTATTTGGCGGATCAGATCTGCCCAGGCACCACTCTGCTGCCATTTGCACAAACTTCCATGTTCCGGGGATAAATGACCGTTCAGGGTGGACAACAGATAAAAATACCCGTCCCCTGCCATAGAGCGTTGTTGTCAAAGCAGGTGTTTTCCGGATGGTATCATCGGCCACAACCCAATTTACCAGGCCGGGAACAGCTGGCTGGAAGTCACTGCCTCCGCCATTATAATGTATACTCTCAAAGACTGTAAAGCTATCTGCTACTGACGAATACTTTAAAACAGGATGCGCCAGATTCATCTCATAGGTTCTCATTCCTCTTCCACTGCCAAAAGGCTGATGTCCCGGAAACAGTAATAATTGATTCTCCCTGGAGGAAGGTGTTGTCTCCACCGCAATCAGAGAACCACCGCAAGTCCCGAAATAGCCCATTCCCCTGCCTACAGCCTGCCTGATATTCGCAGCAGCAGCAGACGTTGGATTAAACTTAAAATAGGGTCCCCCGGCCCAATACAGAAATTTCACATTCCGCAGATCAGCAGTGCCTATCTCATCATTTTCCAGGGATACTTCTAATACATAACAGTCCAGATAAGTCTCCAGAATTTTCTTAACCGTATTATATGAGTCTGGATTAAGCGGTGATCCTGTGAGGATGACACAGGTATCCTTTTGGCTTAAGCCACTTGCGGTTGCTATAAATGAAAAGATAATACAACAAATGACTAATTGCAGTTTCATTATTTTTCCTTATTATTTATTCTCCAATTCCTGCGGAAGCTTTTCTATTCTAAAAGTATATATATTTTTTCCTTAGTTTACGATTTCTTACTTTTATTTAAAAATACAAAGTAATAAAATGAATCGAAGAAAATTCATAAGCAGTTCTACCCTGGTGGGAGCAGCTGCTCTTTCAGGCAGCACTGCCACTTTTGCTGAGTCAAGGAAACCAATGAAAATCACTGGAGTCAAAATCTTTCAAATTTCCATTGGTGGACGATATCCGGTTTTGGTGCAGCTATTCACGGATACCGGGATCAGTGGTTTGGGAGATGCTGCTGTGGCATATGGTGCCGGAACTACAGCTGCAGCTGCAATGGTCAAAGAGCTAACTGAGAAATTCATCCTGGGAAAAGATCCCTTCAATATTGAGGCACTCTGGAGTGAGATGTATGACCATACCTTCTGGGCCAAAGGTGGTGGACCAATCATCTTTGCAGGGATCAGTGCTATTGAACAAGCGCTATATGATATCAAGGGAAAAGCATTGAATGTACCGGTATATGATCTTCTTGGTGGGAAAATCAGGGACAAAGCCCGAGTCTATGCCAATGGATGGTCATTTCGTGCAAATGACCCGGACGAATATGCCCTGGCAGCTGAAAAGGTGATAAATGATGGATATACAGCCATGAAACTTTACCCCTTGTCTACCTCATTGAATGATGCAGAGGGC
>JAZGGT010000326.1:0-3478 GCA_036480555.1 Bacteroidales bacterium
ATTGGGATTTTCCGGATTCAATTTCATTGTGGATGGGAAGGGATATGGATTTATGCATTCCGATGATCCGGGCGATCCGGTTGAAGAAATACCAGCTGAAACTTGTATACCCTATGATGGAGATACCAGCTTCTACGACTGGAATGCAGTCCAGGTTATGATTGTGGATTCCGTACTGAGCATGCTTGTCAATGGTGAAGTATACCATGCCCTAGGCCTGGATACGGTAACCATGATCGAATACTATACAGGCAACAGGCTGGATACCATAGATACGATCCCGTCGGTAGTCCTGGACCTGCTCTTTACCGCTGGACAAATAGGTGTCGGATCTTCGAACGACCGTGTATACTTTGATAACGTTGAAGCAAGCTGGATTGAAGTTGAAGGTATATTCAGTGACATCGAATACTATGGTGATGCTGCAAACTATTCAGAAATAAATCCATGGAACTGGGGTGTCGTTGAAGAAGACAGCGATACGAGATACGGAATTGTCACTGAAAAACCGGCTGGTGGTAACAGGATCAGTCTGATCCCAGGAAAAACATTCCCTGGTGATTACTACATAAACGCCGACATGAAACTGTTTAAGCGTCCATCTGGTTTACCTGATGTAGCTAAATCAGAAGATGGCGGATTCATCATCGCCTATGAAGACGAGGATAACTATGTACACGTTTATTATACCGTACAACATGCCCCGGGTGTTGATCCACCGCTGGGAGGCAATGCTACCGGTATGGCCGGATTCTGGTTCTTTATCGACGGACATGGCTATAAGGTAACCAAACGTGATGATCCGGGTGATCCAATCGAAGAAATTCCTGGTGAAACTTGTCTTCCCTGGACTGATGACACCAGTTTCGACCTCTGGAACAATATCGGTTTGGAAAGAGAAGGTACCATTATAACGATGTTTGTCAATGGTGAAGAGTATTTTGCCGTTGATTTTGATACGGTTACGATTGCTGCTGATTATCCGACCTGGCAATGCGTCGGACTTGCACCCATGCCTCAGAAAGGATTAGACATGGTCCTGGGTACTGCCAACCTTGGTTTGGCCTCAGGTAACGATAAGGTATTATGGGATGACGTTGAAGCCGGACATATTGAAGTTACGGGCAAGTTCAGCGATATCGAATTCTATGGTGAGGCAGGTAACTATTCAGAAATTAATCCATGGTTATGGGATGTCATTGAAGAGGATGGTGACACCAGGTATGGCATTGTTGAAGATAAGCCTGCTGGTGGTAACAGGACGAGTCTTGTTTATGATGTAGAAGTTGAGGGTGATTATTTCATTGAAGCAGACATGAAACTGTTTAAGCGTCCATCTGGTTTGCCCGATGTATCGAAATCAGAAGATGGCGGTTTCATAATCGCTTATGAAGACGAGGATAACTACATTCAGGTATTCTTCTCTGTAGAACATATGCCCGGAGCTGATCCTCCTCTTGGAGCCTGTGCAACCGGATGCTCCGGATACTGGATTGTAGTCGATGGAGAACTGTACAAAGTAGCCAAACGTGATGACCCGGGTGATCCACTCGAAGAGATACCTGGTGAAAGATGTATCCCATGGGAGAATGACGCAAGCTTTGATGAGTGGAATAATATCAGGGTAGAAAGAGAAGGGGCCATCGTTAGAATGTTGGTAAATGATGTGGAATATTTTGCCGCAGATTTTGATACGGTAACGGTTGCAGCCTTCTACCCGACCTGGTCATCCACCGGGCTTGTCACATTGCCTCAGAAAGGTATAGACATGGCAAAGGGTACTGCTAATTTCGGATTGATCTCTGGTAACGATAAGGTTTACTGGGATAATGTTGAAGCTGGCGCATGGGCTGTTGGAATAGATGATGTTAAACGCAGCAAGGCATTTAACGTTCATATTTATCCCAATCCTGCATCGCATCAATTTACAGTCTCTTTGATCGATCACGTACAGAAGATCGAAATGTACAGCCTCAGCGGTCAGCGGGTAATGGAAATGACCACACACGGTGAACACTCCATTACAATTAATGCTGAAAAGTTTGAGGGTGGTATGTATTTCTTAAGGTTCCATTCTAATGATGGGAATGTAGCTACAGAGAAAATCATGATTAAGTAGTCAGGGAATAAGTCTCGCAGGCAAAATCCTGTGAGACTTTCTTTTGATCTTTAATCTATACATCTTCCCCCCTCCTATGGTAGATGTATTTATCACTGGAGCCTTCCCTGCGGAAGGCTCCAGTCTATAAAATACATATGATTAATTGAGTCTGTGCACTAAATATGTACTGTTCCCATCTCCCCGATATTTATATACGAAATTGAAACAAATGAAGCGTTATCTGAGCATCACAATTACCAGTATTTTTTTGTTCCTGAGTATACAACTATTCTCTCAGGAGTCAAATGTGAAAAAAAATGCTGATGGAAAAGATTGGTCACAATTAAAACACACCTGGAAAGCCAAATGGATAACCCACCCATCAGCATCAACTTTGGATTATGGTGTATTTTTATTCCGGCGAACCTTTGATCTTGATGACATACCAGCAGAATATATCATCTATGTTTCCGGTGATAACAGGTACCGACTCTATGTAAATGGCCATAAGGCGGGAGATGGCCCTGCCAGGGGGAACTTGTTAAACTGGCGCTATGAAACAATTGATATAGCCTCCTACCTGCAAAAAGGTAAAAATATTATTGCTGCCGAGGTAGTTAACTTTGGGGAATACCGCCATGCGGAACAGCATTCCGCCCAGACCGCATTTATTCTTCAAAGCGATTCTACCAACAGGGTGATTATTAATACCGGTGACACAAAATGGAAGGTCACGAAAAACATGGCCTACGATTATATACCCATCACAAGCGACTCAGTGGGAGGGTATTATGCAGCTGGTCCCTGCGACCGGATTGACGCCTCTCTTCATCCCTGGGGATGGAAAGAGATCCATTTTGATGATGATGACTGGTTAAAACCCAGAGTAGCGCGAACAGAAGCTGCAGTGGGCCGGAATTTTTTATTCGGAGCCTCCTGGTTTCTTGTCCCGCGTAACATCCCTATGATGGAAGAAAAGATAGTCAGGATTCAAAAAGTAATCCGGTCAGAAGGAATTCAGCCGCACGATGGCTTTTTAAAGAACGAAAAAGCCCTGACCATTACCCCTAATACAAAAGCCTCCATTTTGATTGACCAGACATGGTTAACCATAGGCTATCCTGAACTGATCACCAGCGGCGGGAAAGGGAGTAAAATAAAAATAACCTATGCAGAATCTCTGTTTGAAACTATCGACCCAAAGAACCTGGATACGGATGACCATTTTAACGTAAGATTAAGGAAGGGGAACAGGGACGAAACGGAAGGGAAGCACATCATGGGCTATTATGATATTATTTATCCTGATGGTGGTGATAACAGGCTTTTCAAAACGCTCTGGTACAGAACTTACAGATTCATTCAACTGGACATTGA
>JAZGGT010000327.1:0-4845 GCA_036480555.1 Bacteroidales bacterium
ATTAACATGCCCGATAACTGGGTAAAGGCATAGTTCCCTATCGGAACGTTCACTTCATCCGATATTTCAAATAACTCAAACAGGTTTTCGTAACTGTGATCGACTCCTAATCTGCCCTGCCAAAGGCTCTTGAACTCAAAATTATACATAAAGGCCAGTGTACTTGATTCACGGATGCCCCGGGACTGGCTGAAGAAATCGAATGCCATTATCTCGGGACCGTGACGGACCAGGCGGGATTTTGCAGGCATCATCCAGGTATAGTTGAATATCCCGCCATATATATAATAATCCTCCCTGTGCTGGAATCCAATCCCCGGATTATATTCGGGACCAGATCCGGAGAGGTACAGGTCATAATGGAATCCAACCTTTCTAACGCGCTCCCAGTTCAACATAAAGCGGGCATTATCCAGTACGAATGGCTTATTGGCAAAATCATTCTCAAAAGTTTGTCCCCATACCATCTTCAGATACTCATCTCCGGTAACCCTGACCCGGGCATCCAGTCCGTATGCTTGGTTAAAACTCCCGTCGAGTCCCAGTCTCGAGGTATAGACCCCGCCTACATAGGAGTTCTGGTTGATCACTCTTTTTTTCAACCGGAACACACCAAAATTCTCTGAAGGCAGGTTGTCTGACTTGGCTGTTTGCATACTCATGAATCCAACATCCCAACCGCTCTTTCTGCCTATCAGCCTGATCCCGCCGATGATGGGTACAAGGTTAAAATCTTCGTCCAGGCCTATGCGCCGGCTGTAGAACATGGTTGTTGGTCCACCGGTATTAAAATCAAATATACTTGCCCTTTCCAGGAAAAATTGCCGTTTCTCTTCAAAAAACAGGTCAAATCGCGTGAGGTTTATTTTTTCATCATCCGCCTCTACCTGTGCAAAATCTGTATTCAGGGTTACATCCAGCGTCAGGTTACTGGTGATACCATATTTCAGGTCGAGCCCGGCATTAAGCTTTTTATCCCTGCTGAATTCATAATCCGTTTCGGCTTCATTCAGTTCATTCATCTGGGAGAATCCTGCAAGTCCGTATGGAGTGATATAAAGGGGCTTGCGAGACTCCAGTCCGGGAAAAACTACATTCTGGGCCAGGGATACTTTCCATGCACTGTATTGTCCGTATTCATTAGGTATTCCAGGATATATATATATGCTGTTATGCTGCGGGATCCAGCGCAGTACGATCAATCCCATGGTTACCTCACCGTCCTTCTCCTGAAAACGAAGGCTGGAAACGGGTATCAGCATCTCCACAAACCACCCTTCCTCACTGACATGGGTTTTTACATCCCAATGGGTATTCCAGCTGATATTTATCGGTTCATATCTCGTTGATCCTGTAGCATCATTAAACATTTCCATATCAGTACGGAGTCCGGCCGGTGTGGTCCAGAAACTCATACCATTTTCATTATCATTATACGAATCCAGGACTACACCAAGCCAGTCACAATCCGGTTTCAGTTCATCCCGTAATTTCGAGGTAGATAATATTTTGGAGGGATCCTCTGCATAAAACCAGGCTCCGACATATACATATTTATCATCATACATGATACGCACCTCTGTCCTTTCCTCGGGTTCATTGCCAAAAACAGGACTGTGAGTGACAAATGGAAAAGATTCAGTTTGCTGCCAGGCCGGCTCATCAGGTATTCCGTCAAATACTATCTCGCCCTGCAATCTTTGTATGATAACAGGAGGGATCGAATCAACCGCAAAGGTGGATACAGAAGAAATTGTAGCTGACAGGAAAAACAGGATTATATATCGGATCCGGGTCAAGTTGAAGTGATATAACCCTCTACAAATTCACCCATCTGTCCATAGGCTTCATAAAGGGACTTGTATTTTTCCACATTATCGGGTATAGGCTCGTAGACTGCGTCAAAACCTGCCCCCATTTTCTGCTGTGCTGCTTCAATGGTTTCATAGATACCGGCTACCACTGCTGCAAACATGGATGCTCCCAGGGCTACCGTCTGTTCAGACCTGGCCACCTTTATCGACATGTTCAGTACATCAGCCATGACCTGCATCACAAAGGGTGACTTTTTAGCCACGCCTCCCAGGGCGATCACACCTTCTATCCTGATACCTTCTCTCAGGAAGCGGTCGGCGATCTTTTTAGAACCGAAAACAGTAGCTTCTACAAGTGCCCTGAAGATCCTGGGTGCATCGCTCCCCAGTGTGAGTCCCATGACAGCCCCCTTCAGTGCCTGGTTGGCATCCGGTGTACGCCGTCCGTTCATCCAGTCCAATGCCACAATACCGGACTCCCCAATATCGATCTTTTCTGCAGCCGCTGTCAGTTCCGGAATGATCCTGTCGGATACTTCCTCAACCAGTTTATCCCGGGTCGCTTCATCAATGGATCCAGCATTGGCCAGGATGTTGTCGATGGGCCATGCGATCACATTCTTAAACCAGGCATAGACATCTCCGAATGCCGATTGCCCGGCTTCCAGTCCCAGCATCCCCGGCATAATGGACCCGTCTACCTGTCCGCAGATACCGCTCACCAGGGTATCCCCCACCTCATCAAAAGGAGCTACCAGCATATCACAGGTGGATGTACCCATCACCTTGCTCAGGTGGAAAGGTTCTATTTCTCCCCCAACTGCTCCCATATGGGCATCAAAGGCACCAACTCCCACGAGTACTTCCGAAGAGAGGCCAAGTTTTCGGGCCCATTCCTCTGTCAGTGTTCCCGCTGGCACGTCGGAAGTATAAGTATCCCTGAAGAGGCGGTCCCGCAACCCGGCGAGCAGCGGATCAAGCTTCACCAGGTAGTCCTCCGCCGGGAGTCCACCGAAATCCTCGTGCCACATGGCCTTATGTCCTGCTGCACAACGGCTGCGTTTCAGGGTGAGCGGATCTGTATTACCGGTCAGTATGGCAGGGATCCAGTCACAATGTTCGACCCATGAATAAGCAGACTCACGGACTTTTTCATCTTCGTGCAATACATGCAGGATCTTTGCCCAGAACCATTCAGATGAATACACCCCTCCTTCGAATTTGGTATAATCTGTCCCGCCCCATGTACGGGAAGCTTCATTGATTTCTGCTGCTTCTTTCACGGCCGTGTGATCTTTCCACAGTACGAACATGGCATTGGGATTTTCTTCAAACCCAGGGGTCAGGGAAAGGGGCACGCCCTCTTTGTTTACAGCTACAGGGGTAGATCCGGTCGTATCTACTGAGATCCCCCTGATGTTTTGCTGAACCACAGGTGATACAACACTTATACAGTTCTTAATGGTATTTTCAAAACCTTCCAGGTAATCGAGCGGATGTTGCCGGAACCGGTTTGCCGCCGGATCGCAGTATTTTCCCTCAGCCCACCTGGTATAATAGTGCACGTCACTTGCTACTTCTTCACCGTTTGATGCATTCACAATCACCGCTCGGACCGAATCTGTCCCGTAATCCAGCCCTATCACATATTTCTCATTTTCCATTTGTTTGTGCAAATATTTATTCTGAACAGATTAATCCTGCCCATAGTAAGCATCCTTCCCGTGTTTCCTCAGGTAATGCTTTTTAAGCAGGTAAGGATCAGCAGGGGTAGTATTTCCGAGAGATTCAGCATAATAGGCCATCTTCGCAACCTCATCTATCACCTTGGCATTATGCACCGCATCCTGTTCATCCTTCCCCCATGTAAAAGGTCCGTGCTGGCTGACCAGTACACCGGGTACCGCCATAGGGTCCAGGTCCCTGAAAGTTTCTACGATTACCACACCTGTATTCAACTCATACTGGTCCTCCACTTCTTCTTTGGTAAGGGGGCGTGTACAGGGGATCTCTCCGTAAAAACAATCCGCATGTGTGGACCCGTAAGCCGGGATCGGCCGCCGGGCCTGGGCCCAGCTTGTAGCCCATGTACTGTGTGTATGGGCCACCCCGCCAATTTCAGGGAATTGCAGGTAAAGGAAGATATGGGTGGGTGTATCGGAGGACTGTTTCATTTCACCTTCTACCTTGTTTCCATAAAGATCCATCACGACCATATCACTGGGTTTCATACTGTTATAAGATACACCACTTGGTTTTATAACCACCAGTCCCCTGTCACGATCTATTCCACTAGCATTGCCCCAGGTGAAGATCACCAGGCCATGATTAACCAGGTCCAGGTTTGCCTTGCATACCGATTCTTTTAGTTCTTCCAGCATCAGATTCTATTTTATTATTCAACATATGATCCGGATACAAAGGGGCAAATACTACAGGTCAAACAGAAATCCATCCTGATGCAGCTTGTTATACCTTTTCTTATCGAACCTGTATAAGAAGGCTCCCTTTTTGGAAGTGGATTTATCCTTTGTATCAAGTTTTACCAAAACATCCATGGCCAGTAATTTCTTCCTGAAATTACGGTTGTCAAGCGTTTTCTGGTATATGGCCTCATAAAGCATCTGCAGTTGAGGAATAGTAAACTTCCCGGGCAACAATTCAAATCCGATCGGCTGGTTTTTCGCCCTGCGGCGCAACCTGGACAATGCACGTTCCACCATATCCTGGTGGTCGAAGATCAACTGTTCACATTCACCGACATTACACCATCTCGCTCCGTGTTTCTCGACATGGTCATTATCCAGGTCCTGAACCTTTAACAGTGCGTAATAGGATACGGAGATCACCCTTTCACCGGGGTCACGATCAATCTTACCATGGCTATACAACTGCTCGAGGAAAACATTTTCAAGCCCGGTCAGGTCATACAGGATACGGGCAGCTGCATCATCAAGGCTTTCTTCCTCCCTGACAAATCCGCCGATCAGCGATGATTTGCCCATTCCTGGTTCAAGATCCCTGGTAAGCA
>JAZGGT010000328.1:0-2148 GCA_036480555.1 Bacteroidales bacterium
TCCGGCAGTTCTGCATGATCAATAACCCTGCGCATCTCCATCGGGTCACCTGCTAGCACAGCCCGGTGTATAAATTTGATCTTCCTGTCTGCAGCTTTAATTCCTTCCACGAAAGTTTCCTCTATCCAGTCCTCCCGGTCTGTCGGGGTCATCTTCCGGTCACCCCAGTTACCCATCCAGTCAGCCAGGGTCACACCTATCCCCGTAAGATCCTCGTACTCATTGATCACCTGGGTAACAGATTCCCTGGTGTATTTTTTTACCTCATCCGAAAGATCATTATGCACCTCTGCCCCATACTCCGCGGCAAACTCAGGGGAAACGACGATGTTCCAATTGACAATATATGTCTCGATCCCGCGTACCCTGGCCATCCTGAAAAGCGATTTCCAGAAAGTTCTCCACTCATCCAGTTCCTCTTCATTGAAAGGGGTGGCATTGGGATAATTCCGGGCTCTTATCATGTATGGAAATGGGTGCGTATTCCATAAGGTCAGGGCATTGAATCTGTTCTGGACCATCATGTCCAGGAAGGATTCCCAGAATGCCAGGTCGCGACAGGTTTCCAGGTGCAGTTCGGTGGCTGGCCCGGGCCTGTAAGGTGACCAGGGCAGGTTGAATTTGATGGCCCTGAAGGATAAAGCCGGATTTACCTGTTTATAAATGATCCGGTCGAACTCACATGCGGGTCCTATCTGTTCGAGGAGGTCCATGATACCATAAAGGCAACCCCTGGCGGTATTCCCATTGATGATGATACTGTCACCTTTGCGGCTAATCCTGAATCCTTCCGCTGCAATCTCAGCATCGGGGCGATCTTCATCAAAAAGTATAACTATTTGATTTGGTACAGATTTTCCAGGAAGGCCTTCCCTGACCTTGAGACCGCTTGACCTGAATTGGACAGCCAGTCTTTCTGCCCCATAGGTCAGGACCTCTGAGTCCTTGTTGTAGATAATACTTATGATATCCGGTTTCGCACAGGAAACCAGGATGATAGGGATGATGAGAAGTGAGGCCCTGACCAGTTTATTTATATAGGGGTCCATAGTTTTCACAGGCACGGTAATCGGATCCTTCCGCATCCATTCCGAATGCCGGCCATGCACTGGGCCTGAAGATTTTTTCCGGGTCCACATTATGCATGCATACAGGTATCCTCAGCATGGAAGCGAGGGTTATCAGATCGGCCCCGATGTGTCCATAGGTAAAAGCCCCGTGATTAGCCCCCCAGTTGGCCATGACTGAATACACATCCCGGAAAGCCCCTTCACCTGTCAGCCCTGGTACAAACCATGTGGTCGGCCAGGTGGGATCGGTCCTTTCATCCAGGATGCGATGTACTTCCCCGGGCAACTCAATGGTATTTCCCTCAGCGATCTGCAGTACCGGTCCCAGTCCCTTGATAATATTCACCCGGCTCATGGTAATAGGCATCTGGCCTACAGTGTGAAAGGTGGATGAGAATCCCCCACCCCTGAAATATCCCCCAACGGCGGGTCCCCATGTAGTATTATCCAGGCATTTCTGAGCCTCTTCTTTAGTGATATCCCACCATGGTTTCATGGCCGGTTTACCGTCGATGCTTTGCTGCCCACAGCCGTCAAGTGCAGATGGGCCTGAATTGATAAGATGTATGAATCCATTGGCAGCATCACCCTTAAGCGTATGCCCGGTAACCCTTTTGACGGCATCCGGACTCCAGTATGTCCTGACGTCTGAGAATACCTGGGCAGCACCAGTGAGCAGATGTCCGAACAACATCACCACTGCATTCAGGCTGTCGTTTTCCGTGGCCAGCATATAAGGTTGGCGTATCCCGTCCCAGTCGAAGGATGAACATAGAATCGCCTCCATGAAGTCCCCATTGGGAAAATGATCCGTCCATTGGCGCTGGCCCTGGAACCCGGCTGCAATGGCATTATGTCCCAAAGCTTCCTCTCCATAACCAAGTTTGCTAAGTTTTGGGTTACCCACCATAAGATCACGAGCGATCAGGGCCATTTTGACTACAAAATCCCAGTCCTGATCTTTCTCCTCCCGGCTCTTTTGTTTGTCCGGGGGATTGTAATCTTTTCCTTCCCTGCAATGCTCCCGGGTCCATTCCTTTGCCTTTTTGAACTCATCAGGATCGAAGATACCTTCGTT
>JAZGGT010000329.1:0-3022 GCA_036480555.1 Bacteroidales bacterium
GATGGAAAAACCATTGCCAGCAGCGGCGAGGACCTGCAGGTCCATCTATGGGATAAAAACAGCGGGGAGATCAGGTCTACCCTGGAAGGATACCGGAATCCGGTAAAATACCTTACCTTCTCATATGATGGCAGGTACCTCCTGGGAGCGGGAGGTACGGAAATACGGATTTGGGACCTTTCATACGGTACATGGAAAATTTACAAGAAACATGTGACACATGTGTACAACCTCGATTTCAACCAGGATGCCACACAATTTCTGAGCACCAGCCTGAAGAACAGTTTCTATTTATGGGACCGTGAGGAAAGAAAGGTGATCCATACCTTTGAAGCCCATTCAAAAACAGCGCTGGCCGCAGCCTTCAGTCCCGATAACCAATGGATTGCCAGCGGTTCACTTGACCAGACAGTGATCATCTGGGATGCCGGGCGTCGGGAGCCTGTACATACCATGTCAGCCCATGGGGGTAATATATTCTCGCTGGATTTCAGTCCGGACAGCAAACTCCTGGCCAGTTGTTCCATGGATGAGAATATCAAGATATGGGATGTCGATTCTGGCAGGATACATAAGCTGCTCACAGGCCATAATTATGCCGTCGTCCGGGTCCGGTTCAGTCCGGATGCCCGTTACCTGATCAGTGCATCCTATGACGGTACCGCCAAGCTCTGGGAGGTAGCCACCGGCAAATGCATATATACCTTCATTGCGCATGAAGATGCCGTGTATGCAGCGGATTTCCTTCCTGACGGGAGCGGGATCGTTACCTGTTCAAATGACGGGACCGTAATGATCTATGAAATGTCGGCCCGGTTTATAGCCGAGTATTACTACTACAACGAGATGGAAAAGGAAATGGAAGAATCAGGCTTATTCGAACCCCGCAGGAAAGGTGAAAGCAGGGAAGCCTATCATGCACGCCGGGAAGAGGCAGAGAAGTTCCGGCAGGGCCTTTTTATAAAATATCAGCAGAAACACCTCCGGGACATTGAAGAGTGACGGCCTGTATGTTTGATAGCATACATGTTCACAAACATTCAAATCCCTCCTTAATGCTCAGGGCTCCTTCCTAATTTTATGCATCAACAAAGCCAGGAGAATCCCATGGAAGAACCTTTTGCAGAATCATTCAAGATCAAAATGGTCGAGCCTGTATTTAGAAGTACGCGGGATCAACGGAAACGTTGGATCAGGGAAGCCCGTTACAATATTTTCAATCTGAGAAGCGAGCAGGTTTATATCGACCTGCTGACTGATTCAGGAACCTCTGCCATGAGCCAGCAGCAATGGTCAGAAATAATGCTGGGGGATGAGAGTTATGCAGGGTCCAAAAGCTACTACAAGCTCAAGCAAAGCATACAGGATCTGTTTGGATTAGATTATTTCCTGCCGGTCCACCAGGGAAGGGCAGCAGAAAATGTGCTGTTTTCTGTACTGGTAAAAGAGGGGGACATCGTCCCGGGCAATGCCCATTTTGACACTACCAAAGGTCACATTGAATACCGCAGGGCCACGGCTCTCGACTGTACCATACAGGAAGCTTATAATACCAGTCTCGTTCATCCTTTCAAGGGCAACATCGATCTGGATATCCTGAAGAATGTGCTGGAGAAATACGCTGATGACATTCCATTCGTGATCCTTACCCTGACCTGCAATACCACTGGTGGACAACCGGTCTCCATGCAGAATATGAGGGAAGTAAAGGTACTGGCGGACCGGTACTCTGTTCCCCTGGTATACGATGCGGCCCGCTTTGCCGAAAATGCCTATTTCATCAAGGAACGGGAGGAAGGGTACAAAGACATGTCTATTGCTGATATTGTAACAGAAATGTTCTCCTATCCCGATGCCGTTACCATGAGCAGCAAAAAGGACGGGAACGTAAACATAGGCGGTTTTATAGCATTTCGTGAAAAGGAATGGTATGACAAGGCATGTACTTTCAATATTATGTTCGAGGGTTTCATTACCTATGGAGGAATGGCGGGACGGGATATGAATGCACTGGCCTGCGGGCTCCGCGAAGGCATAGCGTATGACTACCTTGATACCCGTATCAAGCAAACCGAATACCTGGCCAACAGTTTACTGGACAGTGGAATCCCGGTGCAGCAACCTACCGGCGGACATGCCGTCTATATCGATGCCATGCGCTTCCTCACCAGGGTACCCCGTGAAGAATTCATTGCCCAGACCCTGGCCATAGAGCTTTACCTGGAAGGAGGGGTAAGGGCTGTAGAGATAGGGACATTATTGGCGGACCGGGATCCGCAGTCCGGGAAAAACCGCTATCCCGAAATAGAGTACCTGAGGCTGGCCATCCCAAGGCGTGTCTACACCAACAATCATATGGATGTGGTGGCATTTGCCCTGAAAAACATCTTTAAGCGCAGGGACAGCATCACTTCCGGCTACAGGATCATCTCTGAAGCACCCATCATGCGACATTTCACCGTTGAGCTTGAACCGGTGGCAGGCTAATTTAGTGGACGCTGCAAATATTTATGAATCGTAAAAATTGCTAGTAGGAGTGATAAGACTTCAGCCGCCTCCCCAAGTTCCTGGAGGGTTGTCCCGGTACCAGTAATTCCTTTCTCCATATGTTTTATCCATATATCCTCTATTAGCTGTTCGATACATTCCGGTAGGATCAACAAAATTTACCGGGATGATAACACCGTAGTTATACGGACTCTGTGATGCATAGGATTCGGCGGAGGGGTCGGGGGTGTGCCACCTGCCGATGGCCGATTCAAAGAAGCGGGCGCCGTAATATTTTAAACTTAAAGCTGCCCGGGGAGCAAATTCAGGAGCGGTATTGCCGAAAAAATTGATCATTTACAAAACTCTTATCTCACTTAAAAATAACGGTTTTTTGTTTCAATTGAAAAAGAATAGGTAGGTATCTCCGGTGAACATACCCACGTGGCAGCCACCTCCGCTGCACCGCTTCTGCTGGCTGCCACTTGCGCTCGCCATCACTCAGGCCCAAGCTAAGTAACATAATAATCCTTAT
>JAZGGT010000330.1:0-3030 GCA_036480555.1 Bacteroidales bacterium
AATCCAGGCATTCAACAATGAGCATCCCTCCCATCGGGTGATGATCAGTAAGGGTTTCTGGATGAGCCAGACCGAAATCACCATCGGTGCCTACAGGAAGTATGCTCAAGCGACCCGGCGAAAGATGCCGGAGGAGCTTGTCCTCGCAGCACCTGAGAGGTTTCGATGGCAGGGATTCCCCCAGGGTGATAATTACCCAGTAGTATTTATCACCTGGGAAGAGGCAATACGATACTGTGAATGGGCAGGGGGAAGGCTACCAACCGAAGCTGAATGGGAGTATGCGGCACGCGCAGGAAGTGCAGAAGCGCGATATGGCAACCTGGATGAAATCGTATGGTATGCTGACAACTCTGGCGCGTCAAAGCTGAATAGCACTGAACTTTGGGAAAAAGCCTCCTCTCCTCACGATTTCGGACTGCGGTTACGGGATAACGGCAACGACACGCACCCGGTTGCGGAAAAATCACCCAACGACTTCGGTCTGTATGATATGCTAGGGAACGTCTGGGAACACTGTGCAGATTGGTATGGCGAAAAGTACTATCAACTGAACGAAGAGAAAGATCCCAAGGGACCTTCGAAGGGTGAGTTTCGGATCATGCGTGGTGGTTCGTGGAATACCAGGCCTAAGGGAGTGAGAGTGTCCATCCGTAGCTGGATGCTGCCAGACCACCGGTTCAGCAATATAGGATTCCGTTGCATTCTGGAAGAGATACCTACTCGATAATCAGGGATTTCACTCTCAGTTCCCGGCCCTGGATGAGGTCCGGGGCGCAGGACTGGCACTTGGGACAGGGTTTAAAGAACGTATCCGTGTCATATTCGGTCAAACATTGGGTGCACCTGGCCTTGCCCGCGACGATGATCAGGTTTCTCCGGGCATTTTCAAGGATGGTCCCCTTCACCGCAGCCTCCAGGGAAAACTCCAGCGCCTCCATTACCACCCCGGAGAGCTGACCGATCTCGACCTCAATCTCCTTTACCACAGTGGCTGCTTCCTTCCTGGCAGATGAAGTGGCAATATCTACAATGTCCACGGCGATGGAAAACTCATGCATATTATCCGGATTTGAGTTCCTAAAAGTAATACATATTGTTGAAGTTTGATTATTGCCCGATCATGTCATTATCTAAGTATTTAGCGTGATGATTATCACAATAAAAACAAGGCTGTCAGATCACCAATTTTTGGATGAAACCTCTTAGAAAATTTGCTTATAATTGTATCTTTATAGGCAAAATAAAATAACCGTATTATGACTACCGTAAAACAAATATTAGAGACCAAGGGAAATGAGACTTACAATGTCAGTCCGGGTGCAACCGTATTCGAAGCCCTGAAGATTATGGCTGACAAAAACTGTGGAGCACTTATGGTTATGGACAGTGATGGGAAACTGGTTGGGATGTTCTCAGAGCGGGATTATGCCCGCAAGATCATCCTCCACGGTAAATCCTCCAAGGAATCCATGGTGGAAGATTATATGACTACCGAACTGACCACTGCCAAACCTGAATCTACCACCCTGGAACTTATGGCCGTAATGACCAACAAGCATGTGAGGCATATCCCTGTACTTGATCACAACAAACTGGCAGGCGTTGTTTCGATTGGTGATGTTGTGAATGCCATTATAAGGGAACAGGATATCACGATCAAGGACCTGGAAAAATACATCACCTCCAGCGGTTACGGGCATCAGTAATCTCCCATTTCACGTTTCTTTGCTGCAATCACAAGCTGTCCCAGGGCGATCCCTCCATCATTGGATGGTAATTGCCTGGGAAACAATACCTTGAACTTAGCATCCAGCAGGCCTGATTCTACCCGGGATGACAGGTACCTATTCTGAAAGGTACCTCCGGAGAGGGCCACTGTGCGGATGCCTGATTCACGGCTGATCTTCTTTACTCCATTTACAATGATCTCACCGACCGTATTATGGAACCTCGTGGAGATCAGTCCCACATCAACCCCGCCCATCACTTCATCCACCATGGCCTGGAAGGTAGGTGCCATGGATATTTCCGTCCTGTAATCGTAGGGATAAACTTCCCTTGTACCCGGACTGACAATATTTTCCAATCTCATCGGGGCTTCGGCATGGAAACTTGAGAAAGTGCAAAGATCAAGCAGTGCTGCTACAGCATCAAATAACCTGCCGGCACCGGATGTCATGGGTGAATTGACATTTTTTTCGATGGCCTGGATGACCTGTTCAACGTTAGCCAGGTTCAGCTTCCTCAGGAAAGGCAGGTCCAGATCCAACAGGTCCCGTCCATAAATCCCGTAGAGGCATGAAACAGCCATTCTCCATGGTTCATGCGTGGCCATATCGCCTCCGGGCATGGCTATGTATTCCAGGTGAGCCAGGCGCCTGTACCCGGACAGGTCGCAGACCAGGAATTCCGATCCCCAGATACGCTCATCATCGCCGAGTCCCGTTCCATCAAAGCTCACCCCTATCACCGGTTCAGAGACTCCGTGTTCTGCCATCACCGATGCAATATGAGCATGATGATGTTGCACTGCCAGGGTGGGTAATCCCAGCTCCCTGGCATACCTTGTCGACAGGTAATCCGGATGCAGATCGCAGGCAACAAGGGCTGGTTCCAGCCGGAACAAAGCCCTGAACCGGTCAACCGTCTCCCTGTAGAATGCCAGTGTCTCAAAATTTTTCAGGTCACCAATATGCTGGCTCATAATGGCTTGTTTTCCCTTTCCAAGACAAAAACAATTCACCAGTTCGGCGCCTGCCGCAAAGATACCCTCAACGGATGATTCGGTCTGGATCGGGTTTGGTACATAGCCCCTGGATCTTCTCAGCAGGCGGGATTGATCCCTGACTACCATGGCTACAGAATCATCGCATCGGTTGTGAATGTCACGGTTAAAGTGCAGCACGGCATCCGAAACGGGTCCAAGGATATCCTCTGCCTGTCGGTTATCAATGATAATGGGCTCTTCCGACAGGTTGCCCGAGGTGAGCACGATCACCCTGGTTTTCATCTGCTCAAACAGGAGGT
>JAZGGT010000331.1:0-5027 GCA_036480555.1 Bacteroidales bacterium
GGAAGCTGCAAGCTCACCAGGGCAAATATAGCATAAGCATAATAGGGTATCAGATAACAGGTTAAGGTACTGTTCCCGGCAGGGGCAATAATGTCTGCCCACCTGGTAATCTTCATTCTGTCAGATACTATATGCAGAATGATAAAACATGCTGTACTGATACCTGCACATATAGCAGCCCACGACGGAGTGGCCTGTATTTTAGAGATCCCCCAGATTGGCCTCGTAAGGAACCCCAAGATGAATAACAGCAAGGACAACCCCACCAGGACAGGGATCAGATTTTTCATCTGTTCCTTTTCTCTCAGATTGATCAGGATAATGGTGACAAGCATCCCCGTCATAACGCTGACATGGTTTGAGGCACTGACCACAATCCGCAGATTAAACTCGAATGGTGAAATGATCTCATTGACATTCAAAAGATAAAAAACGATCGTCGCCAGCACCATCCATCCCAGCCGGTGGCGTAGTCCAAGATACAGCAAAGCATTTACCAGGTAACCCCATCCGATCAGTCCCAGGATCCCCCACCAGTGGGGCTTCATCCATTGAGGATGATCGGCCGAACCACCCTTGTAAATTACTGCCAGGAAAATTAGGATTATCAATCCTGCAATTTTTATAACATTGGGTGGAATCTTTCCCAGCACCTTCCCCCTGTAATTGTTCCAGATCATGAAAAATGCCAGGGTCATCAGGATCTGCCAGTAGTTTTTGTTTATTGGCAACTCAGAAGCATTGATATTTTCGAGATTAACCATGAAAACACCCATCACCAATAATGCAACAGATCGCTCTGCAATGTGTTTTATAACCCTGATCCTGGAATGTCCTTTATTAATCCTTGCTTCAATGGCCCAGGGAATGGATAGTCCCACAATAAAAAGAAATGCCGGAAACACCACATCTGCCAGTCCCATGCCATCTACATTTGCTTCCTTATGCTCCAGCCACTCCGGGATATCGGTCAGGGTCCACAGATCATTTACAAAAATCATGAGCAGCATGGTGAGTGCCCGTAAAATGTCAATGGAATGGAATCGGGTTACTTTCATTTTAGTTTTCTGCATTTATAAAATTTACCATCTCCTTGTAACTATTCACCGGACCCATTCTTTCTTCATTGATATTTTTCCCATAATACATATCAAGGAAACTCCCTGCCGGACTCCAGATTGTCTGCATGAAACCATAATGTCTGTCCCTCATAATGTCGGTGCTGATGGCTCGGAATGTCCCAATTAATTCCAGCTGTGCCCTGGTGACCTCTGGCCTGTTCCAGCCAGAAGTGATGACACGGAAACCCTTCAGGGCAAACAAAGCAGCTGTTGGATCGGCCCTTTCGTAATGCCAGTCGCATATTACCACATCCTTCGGGATCATGTCAATAGCTCCAAAAGTGTTGTTCTCACTAGCCTCCCACATACCCATACCGGTTGTTTTTCCGTCCAAGAGCCTGTCCCCCCAGATCCATAGTTCCTTGTTCCGGCTTGCGAGATGGTCCCTGATCTTATTCACCTCTCCCGCGAACAATCCATCTTTCTTCTTGCCTTTGCATCTCATGCACTGGTCATCTCCGATATAAAATACCTCATCCATGCCTGCGTGAAAGGCATCCGCCTCAAAGACATCCATGATCTCATCGACCAGCGCAAAGACCACCTCATGCAGGTCCGGATGCAAGGGACAGTAACTCTTGCAATACAATCCATCATCGTTTGGCCATTCGTAATCTTCAGGCATTTTTACACGGGGCGTCTCATCAAACTGTGGATATTCTTCAAGCAATTTACCAAGTGTTCCTGCCCATGATTGATGGCCGAGTAAATTGACCTGTGGGATTAGCTTAATATCATTTTTCCTGGCGGTCCGGACCAACATTTTTACCTGCTCATATGAGAGTGCTCCCTCTTCCCTGAGGTTCGGATAGGAATCATACTCGTAATTAAAATCTACCCTAAGAACAAGGGTATTAATCCCATTCCCGGCCAGGTCATTTTCCATAAAGGAAAGAAAATACTCCATACGGTCAGGTGAGGGAGCAGCGATACAAAATCCTTTTACTATTAAAGTAGAATCCGGTATCTGGGCACCACAGAGGATATGGCCCCATACAAAGGCAAGGAGTAGTTTGGTTTTCATAAAACGGATTTGTTAAGAATCTCAATGAACTGACAGACTCATGAATATATATATTTCCCCTGACCTGGGAAAACGTATTCGCCAATTATGCTCTGCGATTCAATTCTTCACGGATCTTCTTGAGACCTGCAAACAATGTAATAGCTGCTGCAGCACAGGCAGATATTGAGGCTAACTTCTTGCGTCTTAATAGTTTTTCCGTACTCATATTCTCTATCTGTTTTCGTGCCATATTCATTGTGATTTATTTATTTACCGGACCGAAATACTTCTCAAGCCAGCCAAGGGTTTCCCTGATCAGTTCAGTTTTGGGTATCCAGTGGTCAGATTCATAAACCTTAAGAACTTTGTCCTGTGCCGGTGTGCCCAGAAAATCATAGTACGGTTTCACTTCTGCCTCCAGGGGAAATGTCAGGTCATACTTACCGTTCAGCATAAGTACCGGGATCTTAATACGGGGTAAATAGTTAACTGCATCGGCCTCTGGCAGGGCATTACCCCAAAATCCCCCCAGTACATGCACACATAAGCTCACCCGATCCTCCACAGCCGGGATATAGGCGCCTATCGAACCACCCCAGCTATGGGTATACAGTCCGATTTTATCAGTATTAAAATCCGGTCGTGTTTCCAGGTAATCTATTGTCCTGCTGAAATCCTTCACCCATTTTATTAAATATTCTGTAAACAAATGGCTTTCGTTTGGTGCATGATTGTCTATGGGCATTGCCCCCCTTCTTTCATAGGTGCTTTTATAGATGGGCATTACAGCAGCGATCCCATTTTTCAGTAAATGTTCACAGAAATAAAAAAACCACCAATCCGGGAAAGGATCATTACTGACAGCATAGGATCCCGGGAAGAAGATCATTGTTTGATAAGGGGGCGTTGCATTTTTTGGAAGAAACAGATAAGCGATCATGCGCTCATTTTCATAGGCTGCATCAAAACTGAATTTTTCCATGATCCAGTCTTCCGTGCTATCATCCCTGAGTTCGAGATTGGCATTAAGGGCAAGGTCATCGTATAAAAACTGCTGCCGATATATCTCAAAAATATCATCTGAAACAGGTATTTCTTCTGCGTAATCCCGTACTTCTTTTATCTCGATCGGATCAAAAGCATCCTCAGGTATATTCTCCCGGTCTTCAAACAGAACACAACGAAAACCGTTTCTTGGGGATCTGTCGAAAGAAGACAACTGGCTCAAGTTCCCATACATATAGGATACATCATTCCAGGCCCCACCATTGATCAATCTGCCTGCCGCTGTTTTGTTCCAGCACCATTCCCTTACATTACCGGCCAGATCAAATGTGCCATACAGGTTCAAGCCCTGATTAAATCCCACCGGATTGGGACCTTTGTCCTTAAAATTGCTCAATGGTACAACTTTATGCCCAAAGCCATACCAGAATTCACTAAAATAGAAGCCTGCGGCGGATGCCCAATGTCCATCCGTGGGTAATTCCTTCCCCGCAAAAGCTGCATAGGCTGCCGCCTCATACCAGCTGATGCCATTCACCGGGTAATTTGCTTGTGAATCCGGGTAATCACCCCCTTCCCAGGTGGAGGGACCCGGTCTTCCACTATTATCTACAAATAATTTTATGGCTGATTCCCAGGAAAGTCTTTCCCCATTATCAATAAATTCATACTCCCAGTATGTCGGTCTATGGTAACCCTGACTGTCAA
This sequence comes from Bacteroidales bacterium, assembly GCA_036480555.1. GTDB lineage: Bacteria > Bacteroidota > Bacteroidia > Bacteroidales > SM23-62 > SM23-62. Next base: position 3,841 of record JAZGGT010000331.1, read on the forward strand.
TAAAGGCTTTAAATTGTTTGTTAGTAACCTCGTACTTATCTATGAAGAAAGCATTCTTTCCAGCCAGGTAATCAGATCCCGATTGATCCCCGTAACCAGGTACATACACCATGCCTTCCGGGATTGTCCCACTTTCAAATAACTTAACATACAAGGTATCCTGCTTGGTACTGAGAATGGCCACCACTGAATCATACCCAGGCTTTACCATCAGGTAGCGGTAAAGTGATCGTGTAGGCATTTCGATGGTGTCAATTGGCGTTGTGCCTAGTAAGCTCCATTCTTCATCAAATTCGGAATAACCTTTCATATATACTTCGGCGCCATCTGGTTCTGACAGAATGGATATCCGGGTTGCCAGTACATCTTTCAGCTTTTTGAATTCAGGATCATCGGGGATGTATTTCTCTGCTTTCTTAAGGATATCATATGCTTCCTCCTGTCCAAATATATTGTATAATTTCTCGGCTTCAGGCAATAATTCTGTCCGGGCCCATTTTACTTTTGCCTTGTGGTTTACTGAGCGGATTACAGCAAATCCAGTAAGGATGACCAGGACCATCAGAGGAAATGTAAACCAGGGATTTTTAAACAGTCTTTTGCCCCTTTTTGAACTTCTCGGTCCGGAGATCTGTTTACCAGCTGCTTCTTCGGGTGCTGAGCCTTTCCTGCTGATAAACCAGGCTAGAAATATTGCAACTGGTAATCCGCACAACAGTACGATGAGCAAAATATCACGGGTCCGCTCAACCAGGCCATAGTGGTCGATAAAATAATCTGCCATTTCCAGGATGATCCAGCCACCACTGATATAGATCACAAGTGTCTGAACAAGCGGGTTGGATATCAGCTTCTCAATAGGGGTTTTTTGTTTCATCAAAACGGGTTTTGAGATACTTGAGGTCTGGCATATGTTAAAGTTATGAATTTCTGGCATTCAACCCGGCAAATAAAAACAGGGGAACCAATAATTGGAAATGCTTGTTTTTCATTAGATTTGAGTATTGTTCGCTATTTTTTCCCCAATGATGCATTATAAACATACTCAATTGTACAAGTCATGAATGATAATTTTACCTCTAAAAAACCTGGATATTTCAGGGGGATGGGCATCACCCTGCTGCTTGCTTTATCCCCGTTTCTGTTTCATCATTGCACCCAGCAACCACTCACTGCCTATCATAAAA
>JAZGGT010000332.1:0-10467 GCA_036480555.1 Bacteroidales bacterium
CGCACCCCCTTTTTAACAGGAACCAATATAATCCCAGCATGGACCCTATGGCATCCCCATCAGGGTTTATATGCGTCATCAATGCAATCCGAATAGGAGATGCAAGGACCTTCTTTAATTTCCTGTATATTTCTTCCGGGAGAGCTGTCAAGTCCTGGTTATTATGGCTAAAAACGAATGGGCAAAGTTATGAATTATTAGTATATTCGCCCGATTCGAACAAAAAAATCCAAATTATGACTGAAAATATCACCCTTACCATGATTAAACCCGAAGCTGTCGGCAAAAATTATGTTGGTCCCATTTTGAACATGATCAACGAAGCCGGTTTTAAGATTGCAGCCATGAAACTTACAAAATTGAGTACAATACAGGCTGAAGCGTTTTATGCAGTTCACAGTGAAAGACCATTTTATGCTGATCTTGTTGAATTTATGTCATCCGGACCCATCGTTGCGGCCATCCTTGAGAAAGAGAATGCTGTAGCAGACTTCAGGAAATTGATCGGGGCAACAAACCCGGAAAATGCAGAAGAAGGTACTATCCGGAAGCTATATGCAGAATCCCTCCAAAAAAATGCACTACATGGATCTGACAGCGATGAAAATGCACAGGTGGAGGCAGATTTCTTTTTCGCGAAAAGTGACAGGGTTGATTACATGTAATTCCTACTTCAGAATAATTTCATCAAGGATTTCTTCACCGGCAGCTTCGTTAAGCTTTTTCAGGATCTCTTTTTGCAGCATGAACAGCTCATTGCGTATTACCGATGATCGGAGGTAGACGAATAGTTTCCTGTCCTTTATGAAAATCCTGGTAGTTGCCCTTGCGACAGTTTTACCCAGCAGTGATTCCCAGGACTGGATCAACTGTCGTTCCTTCAATGGTTTTTCAAGCCCTGATTGTTTCAGGTAAGCCCTTATGACATCTCCAATATTCTGTGTATTTCTTCTCTCCACCGGTTTGTATATCAGGATTGTTCATTTACACCGTTCAGACCAACATGGAACAATTTATATTCGATGGTTAGTTCATTCAAAATATTTTTAATACGTTCGGGGTTGGTGTCAGTAATAAAGATCTGTCCAAATTTATGATCTGCCACCAGTTTGATTATCTGTTTTACCCGGTTGGCATCAAACTTATCAAATATATCATCCAGCAACAGGATGGGGTGAAAACCATTCACCTTACGGATAAAATCAAACTTGGCAAGCTTCAGTGCTACCAGGAATGTCTTTTGCTGGCCCTGGCTTCCAATCCTCTTGATCGGGTAATCTGACAGGGTCATTCCCAGGTCATCTTTATGGATTCCGGCAGTCGTATACTGCAAGATCCTGTCCTTTTGCCCATGGTCCTTTAAAAGGGTCCGAAAATCCTTTTCCAGGAGCTGGGATTTATAAATCAAGCCAACCTGCTCCCTTCCTTCTGAGACCGATTCATAGTATTCTTGAAAAATCGGCAGCAAGTCCCTAATGAACTCAACCCTTTGCTGATGTATATAATCACCGTGCCGGATCAGTTGCTCATCCCATACTTCCAGCTGGTCGGGTTGATATGAACCGGAACGGTGAAAGTTCTTCAGAAGGACATTTCTTTGTCCCAGCGCCCGGTTATACCGTATCATGCTCTCGAGGTATTCCCCGTTAAACAGTGATATCACCGCATTTAAAAATTTTCTCCTTTCATCTGAACCTTCAATAATCAGGCTGCTGTCGGCAGGTGATATCATAACCACAGGTAGCAGTCCAACATGCTTGGAAAGTTTCGTATAATCCTTTTTATTCCGCTTGAATATCTTCCGCTTGTTCCTCTGTACCCCACAGAGGATCTTTTCATCCAGTCCCTCTCTTAAAAACTCTGCCTGGATCATGAACTGGTCCTCTCCATGACGAATATTCTGGGAATCCAGGGAATTGAAATAACTCTTGGTCAGGGAAAGGTAATATATCGCATCCAGCAGGTTGGTTTTGCCCGTCCCATTATCACCCACAAAGCAATTGATCTTATGGCTGAAATTCAATTCCAAGTGATCATAATTTTTAAAATTGATAAGCGAAATATGGGACAGGTGCATGATAAGATTCTTATTTAACAAAAATAGAAAATTCGCGGTGATTGCCGTATTTTTTTATTCAATACAAAACAATTACATTTGCGTTGTTTTTTTTTAGAAAGAAAGTAACACAATGGCAAAGAAGAAGCAAGTTTCTGACGCCAGCTTGGAAGGCGTTGAAGGTGCATTAACAAGAACAGAGCAATTTATCGAGGATAACCAGAAATGGATTGTCAGGATCATTACAGGGATACTGGCCCTGGTGGTCATTTTCATCGGTGCTAAAAGGTTTTACCTGAATCCCCTTGAGGAAGAAGCTCACGGACAGATGTTTGTAGCAGAGCAGTATTTCGAAGTTGATTCTTTTAACCTTGCGCTATATGGTGATGGTAACTATTCTGGTTTTCTTCAGATCATCGATGACTATAGTATCACCAAAGCTGGTAATCTTTCCAAATATAATGCAGGGATCTCTTTCCTGAAACTTGGCCAGTTCGAGGATGCCATTGACCACCTGCAGAAATTTAAATCCAAAGACAAAATGGTGGCACCTATTGCCACAGGAGCCATCGGAGATGCCTTTGTTGAACTGGGTGAGACCGAGAAAGGACTCAATCAATATCTGAAAGCGGCCTCATTGTCAGATAATATTTTTACCGCACCCATGTTCTTGAGGAAGGCCGGTCAGATCTATGAAAATCTCGGGAATTATAAGAAGGCCCTGGATATTTACGAACAGATCCAGAAGGATTATCCAGATTATTCCAGAAGGAATAATATCGAAAAATATATAACACGGAGCAGGATATCTTCCTGACCCGACAATGGCAACAAATCTTAAAAACCTTTCCAGCCTCAACCCGGCCGAGATTCCTCCTGTCAAGGGGATGATGATCGGGATCGTTGTGTCCGAATGGAACCGTGATGTAACCCAGGCACTGCTGGAGGGCGCTACAAAAACACTGGTACGTCTGGGAATAAGCGAGGATCATATCCACGTCCATTACGTTCCCGGGAGCTTTGAATTACCATTGGGTGCCCAATTCATTGCCGAATATGTGAAACCTGATGCTGTGATCTGTCTGGGATGTGTAATCCAGGGTGAAACCCGTCATTTTGATTATATCTGCCAGGGGGTCACACAGGGCATCACCGATCTGAACCTGAAATACAATCTTCCATTTATTTTTGGTGTACTGACCACCGATACATTGGACCAGGCAAAAGACAGGGCTGGTGGTAAGCATGGAAACAAGGGGGATGAAGCAGCCGTCACGGCCCTCAAAATGGCCCACATGAAAAAGTCTCTTAATTAAAACCCTGATTTTTCTACAGATCTATCTTACAAGCCTAGTTGACTGCCGGCCACTATTTCTTTTTCTTGGGAGGATTGTATCCCCTTTTCTTGGCCATGTCTTCCAAACGTTTCTGAAAGCTACTTTGTTTTTTAACAGTTGTCTTTTTCTGGTTTTTGTGCAGTTTCTTCCTTAGTGCATCCTCATCAACAAAACGCTTGGATATTTGGTTTTGTCCGAATGTAATAATATTGGCCAGGAAATAATAATAGGTCAGTGCAGAGGACCAGCTGTTTAGCATGAACATAAACATGACGGGCATCATGTACATCATGCCTTTCATGCCTGGCATCTGGGACTGTGACATATTGGCCTGGTTACTTATCCGCATGGTCAGGATGGTAGAGGCAGTCATCAGCAGGGTAAACAGGCTGACGTGATCGCCATACATGGGGATTGTGAACGGCAGGTCCAAAATTGAATCATAGGTGGACAGATCATGAGCCCATAGAAATTGTTCTTGCCTCAATTCTATTGAGGTCGGAAAAAACCTGAACATGGCGATCAATATGGGCATCTGCAGAACCATCGGGAGGCATCCTCCCAGGGGACTCACTCCCGCTTTCTTATAAAGTGCCATGGTTGCCTGTTGTCGTTCCATGGACTTCTCCTTGGGAATTTTTTCATTGATGGCATCGATTTCAGGTTTCAAAGCCCGCATCTTGGCCATGGATATATATGATCGATATGTCAAGGGGAAGAGGACCAATTTTATCACGATTGTCAAAATCAGGATGATGAGTCCGTAGTTATTTATAAATGTATTCAGGAAACTGAACATGGGAATAATCGCATAGCGGTTGATCACCCGGCTCATTAATCCCCCGAGTCCAACAAGATTCTCCAGTGCAAGATCATATCCTTTCAGGGTATTGAAATGGTTTGGCCCGAAGAAGAAGGTCATCTTTTGTTCCTGGTTCGGACTCTGTTCAAAAGGTATGCCTATCTGGGATTCAAAGATCTTCAGGTATCTGGGATCATCCTCCAGTTTTATTGAACGGACGGTGGCATTGACGAAATAATTTTCAGCTATCAGGGCCGAGGAAAAGAATTGCTGCTTAAAGGCGATCCATCTCATCCTGGTGGGAATATCTTTCTCAAAAACATCCTTCTTGCTTCGCATATTGAATTTCTCGACCTCATCCTGGTAATGCTTAAAAAAGATGGTGGTATAATTCAACTCATTCGTTCTCCCCATCTCCTGCTGGGGTACATAAATATTCCAGGTCAGATCGATGAAATTATTATTCTGTGACATGATCTCATTCATATTAATGAAGCGCATATCAAATCCTACCCGGTAATCACCCGGTGTCATAGTATACACATATTCGATATAGCGATTCTCTCCTGCCGGAAGCTTCATTGACAGTGTTGCCGGACCATTGCTTGCATCGAGATGTAACTGATCTGAACTGGGTGTGAAAAATAGTTCGTTGGTGTTAATGCTCCGGTTCTGAGCGAAAAAGCTCAATCCGAATATGGTAGAATCACCATCAAAGAGTATCAGGGGCAGGGAATCATGGGTTTGATAATTTTTTAGTTCAACGGAATAAGGCCTGCCGCCGAGGGTGGAAATACTCATCTTTATCAGGTCATTCTCCAATGTAATATATTGCTTATCACCGACTGCAGCCTCACCAAATACACCGAATGCATCCTTATACTGCTCCAGGTCAACGGCATCCTGTGAAGCATCCTTAACCTCGACGATTGTTTCAACAGGACTGACCACTTTCTCTTGCTGCGGGGGTTGCTCTTGCTGTTCCGGCAGGATCATTGCCTGCGCATTTCTTATGGAATCCTGTATACGTTGCCTCTCCGCTAACTCTTCCTTGGAAGGGCGAGTGAATAAGGAGTAGCCGATTAAGATGCCAGCGATTATTAATAATCCGATGATTGTATTCTTATCCATTTATAATTCTTTATGTTCAACCGAGTGGTCAAGTGCGGACTTGACAAATTGTATGAAAAGAGGGTGAGGTTTCATGACCGTACTTCTGTATTCAGGATGGAATTGTACGCCAATGAAAAAGGGATGTCCAGTCAGTTCCATGATTTCTACAAGATTGCTCTCAGGATTGATACCTGATGCCAGGAATCCTGCATCCTCAAATGCTTTCAGGAAGGTGTTGTTAAATTCATATCGATGCCTGTGTCTCTCTCTGATAAAGGTTTTATTGTACAACTTGTGTACTTTGGTACCTTCCTTGATTTTGCAATCCCATGCACCCAGCCTCATCGTACCTCCTTTCTCAGTGATTCCTTTTTGCTCTTCCATCAGGTCGATAACAGGGTATTTGGTCCCATTGTCCATTTCGGTGGAATGGGCATCTTTATACCCCAGTATATTTCTTGCAAATTCAATCACAGCACATTGCATCCCAAGGCATATCCCAAGGAAAGGGATCTCCTGCTCACGAGCATATCGGGCAGCAAATATTTTCCCGTCAATGCCCCGGTCTCCGAATCCCGGAGCCACAATAATCCCATGCTGCTCTGCAAGGATCTCATTTACATTATCCTTGGTGATCTTTTCCGAATGAATGCAGGTTATTTCTACTTTGCACCTGTAGGTAGCTCCTGCATGGCTCAATGATTCCATGATGGACTTGTAAGAGTCAGCCAGTTCAACGTATTTACCTACCAGACCTATCTTCACGGCACATTCCGGGTTCGTTAACCTGTTCACAACCTCCGTCCACGGCCCGAGGTCCGGTGTTTTAGTGTTATCAAGGTTTAATTTCCTGATGGTGATCTCATCCAGCCTCTCCTTTTGCAGCAGCAAAGGAACCTCATAAATCGTAGAAACATCAACAGATTCGATGACAGCATCTATTTCAACATTACAGAAGAGTGCCACCTTCCTGCGGATGTCACTGGTCAGGTTTTTATCAGCACGCAGGACCAGGATATCAGGTTGTATCCCGTTTTCAAGCAGAACCTTAACCGAGTGTTGGGTGGGTTTTGTTTTTAATTCCCCGGTAGCCGCTAAATAGGGCACCAGGGTAAGGTGAATGAACAGGGTATTGGTTGGTCCCAATTCAAATTTCAGCTGCCTGCCTGCTTCAATATAGGGCAAAGACTCAATATCACCAACGGTGCCACCTATTTCGGTTAATACAACATCATACTGGTCTCCCTGTCCGAGAAGCATTATCCTTCTTTTGATTTCATCGGTGATATGCGGGATGACCTGGACAGTCTTGCCAAGGTAATCACCCCTTCGCTCCTTCTCAATTACCTCCAGGTAGATCTTACCAGTTGTTACATTATTTGCTTTGGTCGTTTCGACACCCAGAAAACGCTCATAGTGGCCCAGGTCAAGATCTGTTTCCGCACCATCAACAGTCACATAGCACTCTCCATGTTCGTAAGGGTTCAGTGTTCCCGGATCTACATTGATATAGGGATCCAGTTTCTGGATGGTAACGGATAATCCCCTTTCCTGCAATAACATAGCAAGAGATGCCGATACAATTCCCTTACCCAGTGAAGATGTAACACCCCCGGTAATGAATATATACTTCGTAATACTCAATACGATTCTCCTTTGTAATATGTGTCCATGTTATCAATCATTTCGATCTTCTGTTCGAGAAGTTTCATTGTCTCCTTGGCATCATTGATCCGGTTCTGGACCTCCTCAATCATTGATTCAGCATTCTTTGAACGGGTAAAAAAACCAATGTTATTCTCCCAGAGCACGATGTCACTTCTTAGTTGCTGCAACCTGTTCATGAACCTTTCACGCTCCTGATTCATCTTGACATCTGCTTTGGGTTTTTGACGAAGATTGTTCAGCTTATTTTTAAATTTCAGCAGATTTCTTTTTCCATCGTTAATGTCCAGGTTATCAAAATGCTTATTAATCGCCTGTCTGAACTTTTCCTGCAGATTATCTTTCTCCTTGAAGGGTACGAATCCTATCTCAGACCATTTGCGCTGAAACTCATTGATTATTTTAAAGTTATCCTCTATGTTGTCGGTTAGAATAAAGGAGTTTACTTCTTCCAGCAGTTTATTCTTGGCTTCAAGATTCTGGGAGTATGCCTGGTCTATGTTCTGGTAATGGTCAGATTTCTTGTTAAAGAAATGATCGCAAGCTGCCCTGAACCTTCTCCATACAGCATCTGATTGTTTCTTTGGGATCGGGCCGATCTCTTTCCACTTTTTCTGCAGGCTGATCAAATCTTCGGTGGATTTTTTCCATTCAGTACTATCTTGTAAAGCCTCTGCCTGGACACAGAGGTCAGTCTTCAGCTGCAGGTTGTTTAACTGATTTTCCTTATTTTGAGCATAAAACTCCCGCTTGCTGGTAAAAAAGCTATCACAGGCCGACCTGAACCGCTCGTAAATCTTGTTGTTATCCTTCTTAGGAGCAAATCCTATTGTCTTCCAGATTTTCTGGATCTCGATAATTTTCTTGGACTTTTCATCCCATTGTTTATGACTCTGCAGGACCAGGTTACTGATCTCCTCCACCTGCTCGCATAAAAGGGCTTTTTGTTCCAGGTTCTTTTTCTGGGCTTTTTTCAATCCCTCAAAATGTTCCTGGTGTTTCCGGTTGATCTTCGCTGTTGCATCTTTGAACCGCTCCCACATCTCATTACGAAGTTCAACCGGAACCGGTCCAATCTCTCTCCATTGTTCATGATACTTTTGAAGTGTCTTGAAGGCATTGATCACGGAAGGTTCCAGCAGGAGCTCCTCTGCCTTCTCACAGAGCTGGATTTTAAGTTCAAGGTTTTTCTTGAGATCAAGATCTCTTAATTCTTTGTTGATCTTGATGTAGTCATAGAACTTCTCGACATGGTGATTGTAAGTATCCCATAGATCTTTCAGGTTTTGCTGGGGAACAAGGCCCAGGTTGCGCCATTCATGTTGCAGGTCCCTGAATTCATGAAAAGTCTTATTAATTGACTCCTTTGAATTGATCAGTTCTTTTATTTTCTCAATGACAACGTACTTCTTTTTCAGGTTTTCCTGCTTTTCAGACTCAAGGTTCCTGTTATATTCAGCTTTCTGGTTCCTGAATCGCTTGAACAGTTCCTTGATTCTTTCTTCCAGTGTATCGGTCTGAACCAGAAAGTCATCAATATTACCACCTTCCTCAACGAATTTCTTCCGTTTCTGTTCAATTTCAGCCTTATTCTTCTTGTAGAAATTGATTTTTATATGATCAACGTCATTTCTTATCTCGTGTGCTGATTGATTATCGAGCAAAATCTCCAGTCGATTTACCAGGTCTTCACGTGTCAGGGTAGAATAGTCAAACTCAACTACGGTTGATGAAGGGGCCTCGGATACAGGTTTTGATTTATCCTCTGCTTTGGGTTTTTCGGTGACTTCTGGTTCAGGCTTGACTTCGGGGTCTGATGCGGCTTCTGCTTTGGGCTCACTGCTGGCCTCAGGTTCTGGTTCAGCCTCGGTGTCAGGTGTGGCCTCTGCTTCAAGCTCTTCGGTAGCTTCGGATTCGGATACAGTTTTGGGTTCAGGCTTGGCCTCGGTTTCAGCTTTTCCTTCAGATTCGAGTATTAGCTCGGATTCTGGAAGCGTTTCAGGCTGGGGCTCGGGCTTGACTTCAGCCTCGGGTTCTGCCTCAGGTTCGGATTTCGCTTTGGATTCTGGTTTAACCTCGGTGTCGGGTGTGGCCTCTGCTTTGGGCTCACTGCTGGCCTCAGGTTCTGGTTTAGCCTCGGTGTCGGGTGCGGCCTCTGCTTTGGGCTCACTGCTGGCCTCAGGTTCTGGTTTAGCCTCGGAGTCGGGTGCGGTGTCTGCTTCAAGCTCTTCGAAAGCTTCAAGTCCGGGCTCAGGTTCTGGTTCAGTCTCGGTGTCGGGTGCAGCCTCTGCTTTGGGCTCACTGCTGGCCTCAGGTTCTGGTTCAGCCTCAATGGTATCCTTTGATTCGGGCTCTTCGGTAGCCGCGGGTCCGGGCTCAGGTTCGGATTTCGCTTTGGGTTCTGGTTCAGCCTCGGTGTCGACTGCGGTGTCTGCTTTGGGCTTTTCGGTGACTTCTGGTTCAGGCCTGACTTCGGGGTCGGGTGCGGCCTCTGCTTCAAGCTCTTCGGCAGCTTCAGGTTCGGATACAGCTTCGGGTTCAGGCTTGGCCTCGGATTCAGCTTTTCCTTCAGATTCGGGTATTACCTCGGATTCGAGTAGAGTTTCAGGCTCGGGCTTGACTTCGGGTTCGGCTTCAGGCATGTCCGGAGGTGATTCAGGAACATGGGTATCCTGGTCCTGATCCCCTGCGGCTTGTGGTGCGGCTTCAGGGGTTTCCGGTTTGTCTGTTGTTTCTTCCTTACTGTCGGAAGTAACTGAACTGGAGCTTTTATCCTCCTGGGTAGTGTTCTTCTTTATTTCACCGGAATCTCCGGCGACTGGTTCATCATGAACCTGATCGTTATGTATCATCGTCAATCAATGTCTAAACAAGCTTGATCCATGCAATTACCTGCGAAAATAGCCAAATATGCAGTATAGACAAAGTTTTTTTAAGCTTGTTCACTATTTTTACAAAAAATCAAGACCAATGAGAATCGACATCATTACAGGTGTACCGGAACTTATGGATAGTCCGGTAAATCATTCCATCATTAAGAGGGCCAGGGACAAAGGCCTGGTAGAAGTGCATATCCATAACCTGAGGGATCACTCAAAAGACAAACACAGAAAGATAGATGATTATGCTTTCAGCGGTGATGCAGGCATGGTTTTGAACATTCAACCCATTGACGATGCCATCGATTCCCTTACCAGTGCGCGTAATTACCAGGAAATTATTTATACAACACCGGACGGAGAACCATTCCGCCAGCAGACAGCCAACCAGTTATCGACCTGTGAGAATCTTATTTTCCTCTGCGGACATTACAAGGGAATCGATCAACGCATTAGGGACCACCTTATTACCAGGGAGTTATCCATTGGTGATTATGTCATGACCGGTGGTGAACTGGCTGCTGCGGTGATGGTCGACTGCATCATCAGATTAATTCCCGGTGTACTTTCTGATGAAACCTCGGCACTTACGGATTCCTTTCAGGATGGACTGCT
>JAZGGT010000333.1:0-2671 GCA_036480555.1 Bacteroidales bacterium
GCTGAGGGTATGAAATTTACAGGCGACAAGGGATCATTGTTGATCATTTCAGATGATTATAGTATCAATAGCAATACGGAGGCCAACCAGCTGATCCAGGACCTTGGCGCCTACAAGCCCTGGCCCGTAATCCATGTGCTGGACCTGAATTTATACTATTACGGGATCTGGATGGGCGGAAGAAATTACTATGGCAATGAATATTTCTATGGATTGCTGACAAGGCAAACCAACGGTAACTATGTCTCACTCAGGAATGGCAAAGACATAAGCCAGAATCTCGAAGAGCTGGTACAGTCTGCCGGTGGCTTCATCAGCTCCTTTGATCTTTACACCACCCTGGAACAGGGATTTTGTTTCAGCCGGTATAATGCCGGACTGACAGGCAGTACTGCTTACCTGAACAGGCCAATCCTGCAGGTAGGCCGGTATAACGGCAACTTCCCGTTTAAATTAATACTGTCAGGAGTATACAATGATCAAGCATTTTCCGATGAGATGACTGTTCAGGCCGAAGATATTTACCTAAGCGATACAGTCGCCAAACAGATATGGTCAGGCATGTATATACAGTCCCTCGAACAATCCCCTGCCATCAATGAACTCATCGGGGAAATCATCAGCGAAAGCCTGGAAAATCGTATCCTGACTTACTATACGGCCTTCCTGACCCTGGAACCGGGCATGGTGATCGAGGAGATTGATCAGGAGGATCAGTTCCGGGAAGGAGGAGAGATACTCATTAATGTTGAGGAAGAATTGCCAGTTCCGGAAGCTATTTCCCTGGCAGCTTATCCGAATCCATTCTCTTCAGAGATCACATTCAAATTGGAGATCCCTGAGGACGAGTACGATGAAAATGCCAGCCTGCGAATCTATAATGTATCCGGACAATTGTTGCGGATCATTAACCTTAGAGATTATCCTGCTGAAGAGCAAATCACGATTACCTGGGATGGAAAGGACGGATCGGGTGAAGAAATTGAACAGGGAATCTATATTGTGAGGTACCTCTCAAAGAATGCCGCAAAAACAATACGGGTTGTAAAGGTCCGGTAACTGACCTGCACAGTCGCATCCTCCAAAACTATGTTGGGATTTTCCTTTGTTTCATGGATCTGATAAGATCCTCCCAAGGAATGGCCCGATAAACATTACCAAGTAAAGAATCCACCTTCTGAGGTGGGTTTTAATTTACACTAAAAGTCAAGGATTTAAACTTCTCCTGAATATGATTTAGATTATGAACACAAAAATAGCCCCCAGTACGATCACCGGGGGATTAATATCTACGCTCGTAATTCTTACCTACAATTTTATAATTTTCTCTGTCCTCACATAATCCCTGGAGCTTATCGTAATGAAGTATAAGCCTTTCTGGAAGGATGAAAGGTCAATTTGATGGGTAGGTCCTTCAATTTTATCGCTGTAAAGTAACTGGCCGTTCACGGAGGTGATCTTAATGGTAAATTCTCCCGAAATAGTAGTTTGAATAATTATATTATCGTATGCTGGAATTGGATATACTACAATGCTTTCAGCATGATTAGCACTAATGCTGGTAGGATCGGTTGATACGGCATACTCCACAGTCGTACCATCCTCGGCAGTTACTTTAACAACCATACCAGTGACAACATCTGTCATGTCTGGATTACTTACTGCATTACCACCAGAACTATCGAGTATTAAAACTGTGGCCGAATCATGAACGGTTATCCCATCCAGGAATGAAGTGACGGATACTGTCGGATCAACCATAGTGATTTCTTCGTCCCCGAGGATTCCGTATACCGTGGAATGGATCGTAGCATCATCAGATGGTATATAGGCACTTATTAGTTTTACATAATTGATTCCTGACAATCCTCCTGCTGGGGATCCAGCACCATTTATTTTATAAACAATCGTATCCCCTTCCGATAGAGAGTACGAGACTTCTTTGGTATGGAAATACGGTTTATATGTCAAATCGTTTACATACTGATCCCATTTCGCAATCAGGCTGTCCTCAATACTAATTTCAATATGAAAGGTTACTGCTCGGGGAGAAGCAAGTATAGATTTAACTTCAACGGTGCCAACCATCATAGTATTCTGAGCCTTAAATTCAAATATTAATCCGGGGGAATTGTAGATATAGTACTGTGTATTATTTGCTCCAAAATTGTGGATCTCAACTATTTGGTCAGAGACTTGAGAACCAAGGAAAATAAGGCCCATATCAGGTGCAATGCCTGCATAAGGAAGTCCGACATCAATACCAGTATTAATGCAAGGGCTTCCTGCTGTCAAGTTATATTCAATACCTGCAGGATTAACAAAAAGCGGATCTGTATTAATAATACCGGTTCCTTCGTTATAAATTGCGCCAGAGGTAGTATTAACTGTTCCAATATCTGAATATTCCGCATTTGCAATAATGGACTGACTTATATCTAAATCTGTATTTTGATTTCCCCAAAGTATAGTATTTATTAATTCTATTGATAGTTCTGCAGCTTCCAATGTGAAAGCATCAATCCCATAGCCCTCCTTAACATCCAGGCTACTGTTATTTGTAATATTTGAGTTAATGATTTTCCATTTGCCAACACCTTTTTCTGTAGTTTGATTATATATTCCGCTGCTGCTATTATTTGAAATTAAGGTATTCACAATAAAAACTTCT
>JAZGGT010000334.1:0-2722 GCA_036480555.1 Bacteroidales bacterium
TAAGTTTAAGGCTGAAAGGGATGGTAATATACTGTAGATTATATGTTACAGTCGTTCCCCCCGGAATGGTATCCCTTCCTGAACCGAAATCAAAATCGATTGAATCAAGATAATGCAGGTTCCCTCCGGTATTCAGGATGCTAAGTCCGGTGGATAAGGCATAATTATCCGTAAAAAACTTATCCATGACCAGTCCTATATTATATCCGAAATTGTAACCATCCCGCTGAATGTCCTTCTCATTTGTTTTCATCCAGGTGATCATTGGATCCACTACAACGCTGAAACTCAGCTTCTGCGAGAATATCTGAGATGAGAAAACCAGAATGATCAGACTTAATATGTACTTTTGCATAGTACAAAAGTAAAATATTCGTGGAAAAAAGATTGAAATATTTACCATCGGCAGATATGCATGTGCTGCTTGTAATACTTGTATTGACAATGCTTTTTCAAGGCTGCAGACCTGACCCTTACCAGACGGATATAGGCGGGATTGAAATGGATCTGCAGATCTCCCGGTTTGAGGTGGATCTGTTTGGCCTGGACTTCGACAGTATTCCCGCAGCTGTCCCGATGCTGAAAGGCCGATATGGTGATTTCTTTGACATTTTTAATTACAGGATCATTAACATAGGGGGATCTGACATGGTGACATATCCTGATTATTTGAAGAGTTTTTTAACGGATTACCTGAACAATGAGGTATACCGGGTGACCATGGAGGTGTTTCCGGACCTGGGGGACCTGCAATCACAGTTGAATGATGCCTTCAGACGTTATCACTATCATTTTCCGGACATGCAGATCCCGCAGGTCTACAGTTTTATCTCAAGGTTCAATCAGTCTATCATTACATCAGATGGTTTGTTGGCTGTGGGACTGGACAACTACCTTGGACGGGACACGGAATTCTACAATAGACTGGCCAGGCATCAGTATCAGATCAATAACATGTATCCTGCCAAAATTCCCAGTGATTGCCTGCTAGGTTGGGGCATTACTGAATTCGAATTCAATGATTCAGTAGACAATGTACTTTCAAACATGATTTACCACGGAAGGAATGCCTACTTTTCCAAATGGATGTTGCCGGAACAGCCCGACAGCCTGATCATGGGTTTTACGGCTGAACATATGAGATTTTGCCGGAACAATGAATCCAGGATGTGGGAATACCTGGTTGAGGAGAAGGTCCTTTTCGAGACCGACCGGATGACAATACAGAAATTTACGGGCAGTGGTCCCTTTACCGGTGACTTTACCAGGGAATCTCCGGCAAGGGCAGCTGTCTGGCTTGGATGGAGGATAGTGGAAGATTATATGCGGAATAATTCCAGGGTTTCACTGCAGGATATTATGAATGAGAATGATTACCAGAAGATCCTCACACTCTCAAAATACAATCCTTAATAATGCTATTATACCGGCACTTCTGAGGTATTATTCCGGATGGATTGCCTCTACCGGGCAAACATCTACACAGGAGGCACAGTCTGTACATTTTTCAGGGTCAATCACATAGATATCACCTTCGGCTATTGCGTCCTCAGGACATTCATCAATACATGCCCCACAGGCTGTACATTCATCATTAATTACATATGCCATTTTCGATAAGGATTTTAATAAAACGAACTTGGGTACAAATTTATATTCTATTTCTTTTAATGCAAGTGATATTAATCAAGATATTGAAATATCAATGCAATCAGGCTTCCTTCAGATGAGATAAGGCCAGCCAGGCCATGGTACCCATACCAGTCCTGATGGCTTCTTCATCTATATCAAAATGAGGAGTATGCAGTTCGAGGGGATGAGCCTGCTCTGGTTTTCTAACGCCAAGTCGGTACAGGACAGAGGGATACTCCTGTGCAAAAAATGCAAAATCCTCTGCCGTCATCCTGATATCCAGTTCATCAACATAATCTTTACCCAGATAGGTCCGGGCGAATTCGATTGATTTGGCTGTTATCCCGGGATCATTGTGGAGCACCGGATATCCTTCCACTATCTCGAACTCACAGCTTGCACCCATACCTTCCGCTATGGATTGTGCCATATTGATCATCCTGCTGTGAGCCTCCTTACGCCATTTTTCGTCCATGGTCCGGAAAGTCCCTTCCATGCTGACTTCCGGGGGGATAACATTGACAGCTCCATTGGCCACCATCTTCCCGATAGATAGTACGGTAGGTGTCGAGGCTTCTGCATGCCGGCTTACGATCTGTTGCAGGGCAACAAGGATATGTGAGGCGATCAATACATTGTCAGTGATCTGATGAGGCATGGCGGCATGCCCTCCCTTACCCCTTACCCTGATGTAGATCTCATCACTCGATGCCATGTATTTGCCCGCTTTGAATCCAATCCTGCCTGTGTACATAACAGGATATACATGCTGTGCGATCATCAGATCGGGTTTTTCTTCACCAAAAAGATTTTCCTTTAACATGAGCCTGGCACCACCGGGTGCCTTTTCCTCGGCGGGCTGGAATATTAATTTAACTTTACCGGGAAACTGCTCCTTCAGTTCATTCAGGATTCTGGCAGCACCAATCAGGCATGCTGTATGTACATCATGACCGCATGCATGCATTTTGCCATCATTGACCGACCGGTATGCAACCGTATTTTCTTCCTGTATCGGCAGGGCATCCAGATCTGCACGCAGTCCCACGATCCTGCCGCTCTCACGGCCCTCTATGTCTGCAAGGATGCC
>JAZGGT010000335.1:0-3383 GCA_036480555.1 Bacteroidales bacterium
CATGTGATCAATCCATGGCAGGGATCCAGGAGGGTCCATTTGCAATACATCCTTACAGATGATCCATCCCGGATACCGGATTCATTAAAGCAGCACCCGGTGATCCAGATACCGGTAAAAAGGGTGATCTGTATGTCAACCACCCATGTGGCCATGATAGATGCACTGGGAAAATCCGATGCCATTGTCGGTATATCCGGCAGTGGTTATATTAGCAATCCGGACCTTCGCTCCAGGCTGGAAAGGGGTGAGGTGAGGGATATTGGTGCCGATCATACCCTGAATTATGAATTAATCCTTACCCTGCGTCCTGATCTCGTCATAGCCTATGGGATAACTGCCGAAGTCAGCGGGATGGTAAACCGTCTGGAAGGCCTGGGCATCCCGGTGATCCTGAACGGGGATTACCTGGAGGATCAGCCACTGGGAAAGACAGAATGGATCAGGTTCGTGGCATCGTTTTTTGGTAGGGACAAAGAAGCAGACAGTATTTTCAGGTCTGTTTCATCCACATACGAGCAGTATAAAGATTTGATCAGGGATATCCGGCAAAAGCCATCTGTCATGACAGGCCTTCCATGGAAAGACACCTGGTATATCCCTGGTGGCAGGTCTTTTGCTGCGGCCTATATCAGGGATGCAGGTGGGACTTACCTATGGGAGGATCTGGATAGCCGGGAGGCTGTTCCCATTGACCTCGAAGCCATCTATGCACGGGCTGCATCGGCCGATTTGTGGATCAATTGCGGTGCTGCCAGGACCCTCGATGAGATCGGCCAGACGGATAAACGCCTGAACCGGTTCCAGCCTGCGAGCACCGGCAGGGTCTATAACAACAATGCGCGGATCAATCCTGCAGGTGGCAATGATTTCTGGGAATCAGGAGTGATGGCTCCCCACCTGATCCTGGCGGACCTGATCAGTATCTTCCATCCGGAGGTCCTTCCGGATCATGAACTCGTATACTACACACGATTGGAATAATGAGTTCGATTTTTATTTATATTTACCATCAGATAAAAACCTGACGATAATGGCGAGCATCAAGGAGTTAAAAGACGATATTAATTACATCACCTATGATCTGATCAATGAATGCTTCACCTTTAAGAAATATCATCCGGAAAAGGACGGAGAGGTAGACAAGGTGATCAGGGAAATAATCAAGCTCCGTAATGAGCTGATTGCCAGGACCAATCATCCTAAGGGGGGAGAAGACCGTAAAAAATTGCGCGCACATTTCAACAAGATACGCTCAGACCTGGGCAAACTCGTAAAGCTGGTAGAGGACCTGGGACAGCATGGCTAGATCCCTATCCAAAAACACCATACTCTTTACCGGATTTACCACACTTCTTCTGGTATGTTTTATAGCGGATATGTTTATTGGTTCTGTCCGGATTGCCTTCGGGGATCTGCTGAGTATAATTTTCAGTGGTGAATCCCGGCAACCGGAATGGCATATCATTTTCTGGGATTTCAGGTTCCCTCGTGCCATGACCGCTGTATTTGCAGGGATATCCCTCTCACTGGCCGGCTTACAGATGCAGACCATATTCCGGAACCCTCTTGCGGGACCGTATGTCCTGGGGATCAGCTCGGGTGCAAGCCTGGGAGTTGCCCTGCTGGTGATGGGGGCAGTCATTATCCTGCCCGACAGGGACCATCACTTCGGGACCCTGGGGGTTATCGGTGCAGCCTGGATCGGATCCGGTGTTGTGATGTTTCTTCTACTGCTTGTTTCCATCCGGATAAAGGACATCATGACCATACTGATCCTGGGCATACTGTTTGGCAGCATAACCATTGCGATCGTGAGTATCCTCCAGTACTTTACCCATGAGGCATTGTTGAAGACATTTATCGTGTGGACCCTGGGGAGCCTGGGCAATGTAACCCGTGAACAATTGCCACTCCTGGCCGGGACACTTTCCCTGGGTGTAATGCTATCACTTGTATGTGTTAAAATATTGAATACCTTTCTACTGGGGGAAAATTATGCCCGTACGATGGGAGTAGGGGTGACCACAGGAAGGATACTGCTGTTCATCAGTACCAGCATACTGGCAGGAACGATCACTGCCTTCTGCGGCCCCATTGGATTTATTGGCATAGCAGTGCCCCATATCGCCCGGCTGGTATGGAAGACGGCGGATCACCGGATATTGATACCAGCAGTCATGCTGCTGGGGGCAACTGGCTTGCTCATAAGTGACATGATCTCGCAGCTTCCGGGTTCAGACAAGATCCTGCCGATAAATTCCATTACCGCCCTGCTGGGCATTCCGGTGGTTGTCTGGATCGTTGTCAGGAACAGGCGCTTTGCCAGGATAAGCTGATATATGCATGACAGTAGGGAACATATTATTGACCTTGTAAACCTGGAGATTGGATTCAGGAAGGGAAAGGGCAGGGAACAATCCCTGGCCGGGCCTGTAAATACAAGCGCCTACAGCGGAGAACTTATCGCTGTCATGGGGCGCAATGGAAGCGGTAAGAGTACCCTGCTCAGGACTATCGCGGGACTGATGGATGGGCTGCAGGGGGAAATTCATATCCTCAGCAGCAAGTTGGCAGCCTATTCCAGAAAAGAACTTGCCAGGATCATGGGGTATGTTTCCACCGAGGTGGTGAGGGTACCCGGACTCAGCGTAGAAAGCCTGGTGGCACTGGGAAGGTATCCCCATACAAAGTGGCTGGGAAAACTGAACTCAAACGATCAGGAGGTGATCGAACGCGCCCTTGACCTGACCAGCCTTCAGGCATTGCGTGACCGTGACCTGGACGAGCTGAGTGATGGTGAAAGGCAACGTGCGATGATCGCCAGGACTCTTGCACAGGACACACAAATCCTCATACTCGATGAGCCCACGGCTTTCCTGGATCTGTCACACCGGTATGAGATCATAGACCTGCTTGGAAACCTGACACTGGATCACGGAAAAACGGTTATCTATTCAACCCATGATTTGCAGATAGCCCTGCAGCAGGCAGATAAAATCTGGCTGATCCATAAGCAGGAAATGCTGGAGGGTGCCCCGGAAGACATGGTACTTTCAGGCAGGCTCAGTGATGCGCTCAGGCAGACGGATTCCGGCACAGAAATTGAGATGGATCCTCAGACAGGTGAGTTCGCGGTCAAACGGGTACTGAGACAGGATATATCATTCTCATCCGGTCATGATGGGCTTTCAGGACATGATGAACTGAGGACGTGGACAAAAAAAGCCCTGGAACGTAATGGTTTCAGGGTGACGGAAAATAAAGAAACCTCAATTCACGTTCTGTTTGATGTAGAGGCTGGCTCTCCGAGATGGACCCTTGAAAAAAGTGGAAGCAGGGTTGAGTTTAATAGCATTTATGATTTATCTTTATACCTGCAT
>JAZGGT010000336.1:0-11061 GCA_036480555.1 Bacteroidales bacterium
GGAGCATCATTTTTTCATGCTCTTCTTTTGTCATGCCACGAATCATGGCATTCATCATTGAGTTCATCATTGTATTTTCTTCTTATTTTTTTTCAATATCAGAATAATATGAATTGTTCCCAAGTGATTAAAAAGATGAAAGGTGAAAGTGGGAATACCAAGTACTCTGCTATCGAACACTGCGAGAAATGGGAAATATTAAATAAAGCTATTAACTAGAAAAATAGATGCAAAATCTGCACACTGATTTACTGCATATTAAGTAATCATTATAAGGAGATTCTAAATAAGACAAGGAACTTCAGGAAGAGTGCTAACGAACAGATAGCTTGATATGATTGGGAAAGAAAAAATTATCATTACCGTACTATATAAATTTTCAAATAATAATAAAATTTGAAATTTGACAGATGCCACCCGACAGGACAAATATTCTGGGTTATACCAGGATTCCCATAATATCAAGGATTGTAATCCATGATCTGATTCCATTGGTATAGACTCCATAAATATTGCACAGACTGTCACTATTATCATAACAATATTTTTCTATGATTCCGTTGTCAGTATCATCTTGGGTGCCATTAATCCGAGTTCCAATATTGAGATTCTCCATAGTTTAATTTACTTGATTTAACTTTTTTTATGGCTAACATATATTCTACTGCCAATATCAGCATTACAGTAAATTTACAACCTAATATGCAGAATGTCAACAAAATACATATTCACAGCATAATAGAATATTCGAAGATTGTGGCAAAATGCAGCACAGACCATGTCAGAGAAGTAATTCCTAAAAATCATTTCAACTACAGTACAGAAAAGACTTATATGGGTTGGATTTCTCGGTTTATCATCTTCCATAATCAAAGACATTGACTTTGAACTCGATGAGATTATTATTCGGGATGGTACTGTTTTATCCCGTTTAGTGGCACTGTTTTAGTACGGTATTATAAAAAGAACAACACATTTAGCAAACCGATCATTCATTCCACGAAAATCAAAGTTTGCTAAAAGTGACCTATTCCCAGATTATTTCAATTTTGCACAAATTAATCTCAAATAGTTAATTATAGATATATGAATCATTTAAGTTATTCCACTTGCTTATATATTTATTAGATTATATATTTGTGAACTAATAAACTTATCATCATGACAGATAAATATATTTACCAGCTTCTTGCAGAAGTATGTAAGGCTTTAGCTCACGGTATTCGGATCGAGATCATTGATTTGTTGCAGGACAGAGAGATGGGCTTCAGGGAAATATTTGAAAAAACAGGGATTGCAAAATCAAGTTTATCACAACATCTTTCTGTCATGGTTGAAAAAGGTATCCTCATTCAACGTAAGGAAGGAATAAACTCCTACTACAGGGTATCGACCGATAAAGTATCAAAAGCATGTCAACTGATGAGGGAAGTCCTGATTGAAAAACTGGAAAAAAGCACAGAAATTCTTAAAAAAATATAATTGTTTAACGCCAAAAAATGTAGAAAATATGGCTGAAAATATTATTCACAGTGTTTTACTAATGCTGCATAATATAGCTCTGGTCGGTTGTGCAGCTGCACCCTTTTATAACCGAAACCTGGTAAATAACAGAAGCCAATATGGCCCGAAATTATTTTACGAGCTTGATAAAGTAGTTGAAGACACGCTACAGGGGAATGCTCCATATTGTATATTTTTTATAATTACCTTATTTGTTACCGGGATTGGCATGCCATTAAATCACTTTCTTTTTCATGATTCATATAAGGTATTAACCAATGTTGCAATGATGTCGTTAATTTTAAAGCTTGTGTTCGTCTTCGGAATGGTAGGCATTATGGGTATTATATTTCTTAACATCAATCCCAGGCTTACTAAAATGTTTTCCGGATTTTCAAGCGATAATCAGCCGGATGCTCAGAAAGAAGCCGATTTTTTTAAACTCAGGGCCCGACGGAAACGTTTATGCGAAATATGCCTTGTTTTTGCAATATTGGTACTTGTATTCAGTGCCTTCATGGGATTTGGAAGTTAAGAAATTCCTGACTACAAATTATGCCTTAATAATCATTCGAAAAGTGATAAACTTTCAAACTATCTATTTATGACAATATTTTTTATTATTAACGATGCACCCTACGGAACCGAAAAGGCATACAATGCCCTGAGGCTTGCCAATCAAATACTGAAAGACTCCCCTGACACTGGAGTGAATATATTCTTGCTTGCCGATGCTGTAAGTTGCGGATTGCAGGAGCAAAAAACTCCTAACGGATACTATAATATTGGACGGATGATATTACTATTTACAAGAAGAGGTGGTAATGTTAAGGTTTGCGGTACATGTATGGATGCCAGGGGTATAAATGAACAGATGTTTCAAACTGGTGTTCAGCGGAGTAATTTGAAGGAATTCGCCGAGTGGACCGTTGAAGCAGATAAAGTATTGAGTTTTTAATTGGCTTATGGTAGTAATAAAATGACTACACCGATCTATTTGGACTATAATGCAACAACGCCTCATGACCCGGAGGTTATTAAAGCTATATTGCCATTTGTTGATACTCATTTTGGTAATCCTTCCAGCTCCCATGTATTTGGCATGAAAACCCGGGAAGCGATTGAAACCGCAAGGGGGCAGGTTGCCGCATTACTGAACTGTAAAGCTGGTGAGGTAGTTTTTACCAGCGGAGGTACAGAATCAAATAACTATGCCATCATAGGATCTGCACTGGCAAACAAACATAAGGGGAACCATATCATTACTTCTCAGATAGAACATCCTGCTGTAACCGAAGTTTGCGGCATTCTGGAAAAAGAAGGTTTTCATGTTACGTATCTTCCGGTTGACGAGTATGGAATTGTTGATGTTTTGGATGTAAAGAAGGCCATAACCCCAAAAACCATTCTAATTTCCATAATGCATGCGAACAATGAAACAGGCTCTATACAACCAATCCGGGAAATATCTGGAATTGCAAATAACAGGGGAATCATAGTACATACTGATGCAGCACAGTCGGCTGGTAAAATAGAAACAGATGTAAAAAAACTGGGTGTTGACCTATTATCAATAGCAGGGCATAAAATATATGCTCCCAAAGGAATAGGTGCGCTATATCTCAAGGAAGATGTACAGCTGGCTAAGTATCTTCATGGAGCTGGTCAGGAAAAAAACAGAAGAGCAGGTACTGAAAATGTTCTTGAGATTGTCGGGCTTGGCAAGGCATGTGAGGTAGCACAAAGGGATTTGAGTGTCATTAATAATTATATGAAAAAAATCAGTGACAGGCTATTTAATGGACTAAATGAAAAAGGGCTTAATATAAAACTTAACGGTCATCCGGAAAAAAGATTACCAAATACCCTATACCTGAGCTTTTATGGTGTAGAGGCAAATACCCTATTCGATGAAATAAAAGACAGGGTTGCTGTTTCTACAGGTGCTGCCTGTCATTCATCAGATATTACAGTATCAAAAGTTCTTGAGGCAATGAATATCCCTATCAACTGGGCAAAAGGGACAATTCGTTTTTCTATAGGAAAAATGACATCAGAAAGTGATATTGACAAGGTGATTGATATTTTTTCGAATACAATTAATAAAATCACAAACCCAGATTAGATAGTGAAAAAAGTGGGGGTATGATCACTGGTTTGAAGAGAATGTTAACACTTTCTGAAGATTTCCCCGCATCCTTCGCCTCAAAAGCCCTATCCAAAAAATGTGACGCTGATTGATCTGGTTCCACTTGAAAATCTGACAGTTGGGAAAATATCAATTCTCGAAACGATTAAACGCCGAAAAAGCCACAGGAGATTCACTGAAGAACCTCTGACCCTGGAAGAGTTTTCCTTCTTGTTGTGGTACAATCAAGGGGTACGTGAAACTGATGGTGTAGGCAATGCTACTAGACGGATCGTGCCGTCAGCTGGTTCACGATCCCTTTGAAACCTACTTGCTTGTGAATCGAGTTAACGGACTTAGCCCAGACTTTACCGGTATCTGCCTCCGGAGCATAAGGTATATTTCTTGTATGCCAATCTAGAGTTGGCAGCAAAAGTTAGCCATGAGTGTCGAGGGCAGGTCTTTGTAGGCCAAGGTGCTGATGTTTTCATCTGGACTGTAATTCCCCGTCGAACGGAATGGCGATATGCTATGGTTGAACCTAAAATGATTGTTTTGGATGCCTGCCATCTTTGTCAGAATCTCTTCCTTGCCAGTGAAGCCATCGGGGCCTGAACGTGCTCTGTCGGGGCTTATCCTCAACCAATGAACCAAAACGAGGCAGATCCCCAGCCAATCTCTCTTAAACCAGGTAAATCCTTTGTATGGACAGGATAATACCTGTGATGATAAGGATCCATCCGCTGAACCTTGGGAGATATTTAAGCAGGGCAGGATTTGTGCTGAGGCTGACTCCCTTGCTCACCAGCGCACTAACGGCAATCAGGGGTAATGAGGCCCCCAGGGCATAAAGGAGGGGAAAAAGTATGTTCTTCTCATGATCCACCGAAAGCGGGATCAGAATTCCGAAAAAGATAGCGGCGGTTGCCGGACAAAAACTCAGGGCGATCACGCTTCCTAAGGGAAAGGCATGGAGACCTGACCAGTTCCTTGAGCGGATAAATAACAGGATCCGGCCCTTGTAAAAACGATTCAGGTTCAGCAGATCTGCCAGCAGCATCCCGATCAGAACCAGTACGGGTCCCAGAAAATAATTAACCATTATTTGCAATACATAGCTGATCCGGGGGATCGACAGCACTCCGGAGCTTAAGAGGATAGCTATTATCAGATAGGAAAAAAGATACCCGCAGATATAAAAGAACAATGTCAGACCTGTGTTTCTGCGCCTGGCAGACCATCCGGTCAGCAGGGATACAGAAGCGATATTTGTTGTCAGTGGACAGGGATGGATGGTCGTCATGATCCCTGCCATAACACAGGCTCCTGCTGCCAGAATTAATTCATTCATTTTCTTGCCCGATCATCTGATGCAGTTCCTCTGAGAGCATCTTTTTAAATTCCACTTTATCGTTGTAGAGAGTCCAGGAACGGTCCAGTACCCGGATACTGTCCTCCTCCCTGCCCTCAAACCTGATGATCACCAGTGTGGATGTAAATAAGCCAAAGCCGTCGATCAAGCTCCTGTTTTCATCCAGGTCCATAACCACCTGCCTGAACTGGATCTGCTTCTTTTGCATCATCCCGGGAAATTCATCCTTCAACACTTCCCTGGCATACCTCTCCATTGCCAAACATTGTTCACAACGTTTGCTGTAATGAAAAAGAACCAGCACCATGCTGTTTGGCCTGGATACATTAAGCCAGGCATACAGTTCCTTATTCTGAAGGGGCAAGGATGAACCAGATATCCTGATAATTGCCAGCAGGAGGGTAACTACCACAAATACGAGCAGAATCCACCTGATAAGAATCTTCAGTAATCCGAGCCTGCTGTTTTTCAGACGGTAACGTACCTCCTGCCTGAAGTCCTTATCCCGGCTGAATTGCAGATCCCCCAGGGTGCTCATTATCTCATTTCTGAATGCGTATATTGTAACCGGACAGGCATCAGCGGCCGCAGGCTCACGGCTGGCGCTCAGAATACCTGCCCTGACAAGATTGTCCGCCATGGTAACCTCATCTGACGGGCAGCATCCAAACTCATCTTCATGGTTGCTGCCGGTCAGTATGAAATAATCCTTTTGGCTTTCAATGACACGGAGCATCCTGTTTTTAAGATCCGGTGATATAGTAGTGAGCACGGACAGGTCAGGAACAAGAACATTCTCAGTGACCATGGCACGTTGAGCCTTTTTGAGCAGGCACCTGGGACCCTCGACCAAGTATAATTCAGTGAATGATTCATGTTGTTCCGCAGCCTGTCCATCGAAGCCGAACAGGCCATCAGTTTTCACTAATTTTTTTGTTTCCTGTACCGGCACTTTATTGACCCTTCCCCGGTGAACGATGGTTCCGTCTACCAGTACCAGGAGTTTGAAGGGTCCGGGATAAAACAGATCCGTGAATTCTTTCGGATGTGTCTTTCCCCGGACCATGGAAAACAATTTTTCCTGCAATTTTTCAAAATTATCACAGTCAAACAGTTCCGGGTCGGTCTGAAGCTTTTCCAGCATTCCCTTTGCAGGTTCAGAGCAATAAATCAGATCCCTGTAGGACGGTAGGGAATACAGTGTCCCTGTCTTTTCACATACTGGCATTTCCTCATTGGCGAGCAGCAGGTGATGGTCATCATCCAATGCCGCCAGTGCTGCTCCCAGGTATCTGGCAAATCTTCCTGTATTGTAACAGGTCCCATGTTTTCCTTTATATGACCTTATGAATATTTTTTCATCAGCCGAACCGAATGTCTTTATTTCCATACCAGCAAATCCTGCCTGTTCAAGCCGTTCTAGCTGAGAGTCAAGTCCGGAAAATGAGGTTGTCAGAGTAATTTCACCCGTCCTGGGAAGGCTGCGATAGGCGTTATCGACAGCCAGTTCATCTGGATCCTGCAGGTGTATTGATACTGTGTCTTTCATAGGCTAACTGAGAATATAGTCCAACAGGGCCTGGCAAAGTTCATTTACTGATTTTTCCGTATTGCCCCTTCCCATACTGATGCGGATTGTCCCGGCAGCTTCCTTTTCATTACGCCCGGTTGCCAATATGATCCTGGATGGTTCAATCCGGTTGGCATGACAGGCCGAACCTGTGGCGATTTTTAATCCAGACAGTGAAAGTGCAGTGACTATTTCATTGCTCCGGAATCCGGGGAAGCTCAGGGACAGGAATCCGGGCAGGCCATTATCCGGAGTATTTAACTGTACTTCCGGGACCTGTCTTTTCAGCTCATCAAGTAAGTTAGTTTTCAGCTTATTCAGTAGCGATGCTTGTTCATCCATGTTTGCCAGGCTTATTTCTAAGGCTGTAACTGCAGCTGCAAGACCGGCCAGGTTTTCAGTTCCTGCACGCAGTTCCCATTCCTGCTTTCCTCCTGAGAGGAGCGGTTCAAATTCCATGTCACGTATCAATAATCCGCCAACAGAAC
Organism: Bacteroidales bacterium; assembly: GCA_036480555.1. Lineage (GTDB taxonomy): Bacteria > Bacteroidota > Bacteroidia > Bacteroidales > SM23-62 > SM23-62. Next base: position 7,062 of record JAZGGT010000336.1, read on the forward strand.
GGGGTCCGCCGAATTTATGTGCAGAGAAGCTGTAATAATCGCAGGGGATCTTATCCAGATTTACGGGTATGTGTCCTACAGCCTGTGAACCGTCTACCAGCAACTTTATGTTCCTCAGGAAACAGAATTCAGCAATTGGGGCCAATGAATGTATTTTTCCGGTCTCGTTGCATACATGGTTGATGCAGATCAACGATGTCTCAGGTTTGATGGTCCTGACCATTTTCTCAGAGGAGGGATAATCCATTCCCTTGAGGGGAAGAACATCCGTATGGTCTTTATGCCTTTGGGTAGCGTACCAGATGGAGTCATGAACATCTTCGGCCATGAGTATCCTACCCTTCGGGAATTCTCTCCTGTGACCTTCGATAATGGTATTGTTTGCTTCCGTAGCTGAAGAGCACAACAGCAGGTGGCCATCTTTAAAATCAAGAAGATTACAAAACTGCCTTTTCAGTTCAAGCAGTTTCTGTCCGGCCTCCTTCCCTGAGGCATGAATGGAGGAAGGATTGGCAGGGTATTTCAATGAGTATGATTTATAATGCTCCAGTGCTTCCTCATAGGGAGGTGTGGATGCAGAATTATCGAAATAATATGGATCAGGGTTTGCCATTCTGTAAAATTACCGGGATGTATTATGGTTTCTTCAGCCTGTTCAGGGGAATGCTCCCGGTCTCTCCGGCATGCAATTTAAAACTTTCTGAGATAAAATAATATTCCCCCTGTCAGGAATTGATCACAGGATTACAGGAAGCCATACAATTAATAATTTTTTTAAAATAATTCGTTTTACTAATTCAAAAACGTCCGTTTTTTTATTTTTGAAATAGATTGTCATTCCTTCAGATTTGAGATATTCAACTAGCCCACAGTTATGAGTCACGATTGACACAATGAAATCATCATTTTGAATTCCTTTTTTATATTCGGTATTCCAACCTTCCGCGGTAACCTTAGCTGCAAGCCTTCTTAAAAAATATCCGCCAAATTTGCTGACAAATATCCTACCCATGAATTTTGGAACTTTGCCCCAGTCTTCTTTAAATAACTCTGCTTGTATCCTTAAGGTATCTTCAGTTGACTTGCCCTCATCTTTCATCGCTCTAATGATCGCAATTATCTGAGCGTTTATTAGTATGATTTCACGATAAGATACTACATTGTAATAAGGGATATTTGGAATAAGATCGATAAAATGCCTTATAACATTTTCCTGAACTGTCTTGGAAGACTCTAATCCATATTGAGCAGTTAAACGCTTATCATAACGGTTCAAAATATTCTTCAACTTTTTAACCAGCTTACCTTGTTTATCGGTATAATATCCTTCTTATATCATCTTGTTTCTTCATGTAGGATGGATAAGAATACCTTTATGTCAAATTTACCAATTTCTCTATTAAGTATATATTCTGTCAACTAAAGTTCCGAAATGCGATATTCAATGGAAATTCCATCCAAATTACGTCGGATTTTGCACCCTAGGCAAACAGCTCCTTATCGAACGATAAGAATTATTTAATACTTTTAAGTCTCTAAATTATAGATTACACTGCCATGATCCGTAATTATCTTCTGACCGCTCTGCGCAATATTTTCAGGCAAAAAGGGTATACGATGATCAATGTCACGGGACTGGCCATTGGTATCGTCAGCTGTCTGTTCATTGTATTCTATATCCTGGATGAGTTCAGTTATGACCGATTCCATGAAAAAGGGGACAGGATATACCGTCTGTTATTCGATTACACCAGCCCGAACGGAGAAGTCTATTCTCATTCCATCGGTCCCTACCGGCTGGCCGAGGAGCTTAAAGGACGTTTTCCCGAGATAGAGAAAGCAGTTAGGCTATCTTTTCCCATTCCCTTACCAATACGGTCCGGTGAAATTGAATTCATAGAAGATAATGTTATGATGGCCGATCCGGACATTTTCAATGTGTTCTCCTTTGAGATGCTCAGGGGAGATCCGGCAACGGCTCTTTCCGAACCATTTACCTGCGTTATTTCGCAAGAAATGGCATCTAAATTTTTTGGTGAGGATGATCCCCTCGATAAAACCCTATCCCTGCCCATCCCTACCGGGGAAAATGAGATACGGATTACTGGGGTATTCCGCACCTTTCCTTTCAATTCCCATATCCACCCGGATATGCTTGTATCCATGTCATCCGCAGAATACATTTTTAACGACCGCCAGAAATTCAACTGGGGCGAAGGAACGGTGGCATATTACGTTCTGATGCCAGAAAAGCATATTTCTGACAGCCTTGAGGCAAAATTTCCGACCCTGATCGAAGAAGTATTTGGGGATGGAGCTTCAGAAAGGGTGCGGTACTGGTTGCAGCCACTCTATGATACACACCTTAAATCAAATCTCAGGTTTGATTTCGAGCCTTCAGGAGACATTCAAACTATATACATATTCTCAATTGTTGCCTTCTTCATTCTTCTTATAGCCTCCATTAACTATATGAACCTGGCAACAGCCCGCTCGGCAAGAAGGGCGCGTGAGGTTGGGCTCAGGAAGGTGGTTGGTGGACACAGATATCAGCTCATCTGGCAATTTCTTGCCGAATCTGTTTTACTTGTCGTTCTGTCTATGGTGATTGCGGTACTTTTCGGACAGCTGTTGCTGCCTTATTTCAATAATATATCCGGTAAGGAATTCAGTCCGGATGTCATCCTGACATGGAAGGTGCTGGGTGGTCTTTTTCTGGCTGCCATTGTAATCGGGATCCTGGCGGGCATCTACCCTTCTTTTTTCCTGTCCAGGTATAGTCCCCTGAAAGTCTTATACGGAGATAAAAAGACCGAAAGTACAGGATTCACCTTGCGAAAAATACTTGTGGTCCTCCAATTCAGTATTTCCATTACGCTGATCATTTCCACCATTACAGTCTTCAGCCAGTGGAGGTTCCTGAGTAAGAAAAAGCTGGGGGTAAATCCTGAGAATGTCCTTCTCATCCCCCGTCCCACCCGCGGTTATTATACGTATAAACAGGAAGTCCTGAAAAATCCCAGGATCCTGAATCTGACCAGTTCGAATAAAAGACTGACCGATGGACTTACAAGCAACCTTGGATATAAGGCGGAAGGCCTTCCCGAAGATGAAAATCCCTCTATTAAGATTGTTACCGTTGATTTCGACTTTTTTGAGACCCTGGAAAACCGGATCGTGGAAGGAAGAAGTTTCTCCGAGGAGTTTTCGATGGATTCGGTGTCCACCTTCATCCTGAATGAAACGGCTGTCAGGGATATCGGCTGGGAAGATCCCGTAGGGAAATGGTTTGAAACATTGACCCTTGACCCGGCTACCAATAACTGGAGAACAAGAAGGGGAACAGTTGTGGGCGTAGCCGAGGATTTCCATTTCGAATCTGTGCATAATACCATTCAACCGATCTGCTTTTTTGTGGATAAATTCTGGGTTAGCTGGATGTCCATCCGGATCGCCTCCGAGGATATGCCCCGAACCATTTCATTCCTCGAAAAGGAATTCAATAAACTGAACTCTGATAACCCCTTCGATTACAGTTTTTATGAGGAGGAGATTATTGCATTGTATGTAAGCGAACAGAAATTCTTCCACCTGTTCATCATTTTTGCCCTGCTTGCGATCATCATTGCTTCGCTGGGTATCCTGGGACTGGCCTCCTACTCAGCAGAACAGCGCACCCGGGAAATCGGCATCCGAAAGGTGGCCGGATCAAGCATCAGGAGAATCCTCCTGCTCATAACCAGGGAGTTTTTCATCCTGGTACTGATCGCAAACCTGATCGCCTGGCCGGTCGCCTGGTATATTATGCGAAACTGGTTGATGGATTTTCCATACAAGATAAAATTGGGCCTTTCGATATTCCTTCTCTCTGCCCTGATAGCACTGATAATCGCCCTGCTTACGGTTATCTACCAGGCTTGGCGAGCTGCCTCGCAGAATCCTGCAGATGCCCTGAGGTATTAATATATTTACGCGGGCATCCGTATCAATGAAACGATTA
>JAZGGT010000337.1:0-7634 GCA_036480555.1 Bacteroidales bacterium
GGTATCTCCTGCCTCTGAGGTAACATTGCCATTAGCATCATAAGTGTAAGCCGTTCTGGACTTGGCAGAAACAATGCTGTCCAGGCGTTGCTTCGTAGCCGCTGATACAGACCTTGCCTCCAATGCATTTTCAGGTTCCAAAGCCTCAAAAGGCCCATGTTTCTCAAAATGCTTAAGGTATTGCTGTTCGACCCGGGATGTCTGGCCAGAAACAGTTGCTGAGATTAGAAGGATCCCTAATAGTGTAAATATCTGTTTCATGGTTTTAAAAAAACCGCACATGATGTGCGGTTTTATGTTGTTTTGAGGTGAAATGCTCCGGTACTATTCAATCATTACTTTTGCTGTCTTCACTTTATCTCCCTGTACAAACCTGATGACATAAATACCCTTGGATAAATGGCTGACAGGTATTCTTCCGCCACGATCCAGCACCTGGTTCATTACCATTCTACCGGAGACATTGTACATCACTATCCTTGCTCCACCATTGAGCTCATCCCCTACTACCTGTATGTAATCTGTTGCCGGATTCGGGTATATCGATAATTCCCCTCCGGAAAGATCAGCTACGCTTACACCGACTTCCAGGTCTGAATAATGATAGGTGAATGCATCGCTCTCAACCCATTCCTCGCTACTTTTCAACGTACCACCCAAATACACGTATTCAATATAACTGGTAATCATCTGCCACATATAAAAAGGCGCGAGTATGTCAAAACCTGAGAAGTTATAATCATATGTGTATACATATCTGGCATTTCCTACCCATGCATTCAGAATGAGATCCCATATATAATCAGTGTTGGTCAAGACATTCCCATGATCATCATGTGTGTATTCATAGAACCAGTAACCAACCAGAATGTTTAGCAGATAATTCCAGCCATAGTAAGCATTGGAGATGTTGTACCCATTGGCATCATAAGTATACACCTGTTTGCTTGTTATGATCCATATATTCAAGTCCGCATCCCACACGGATTGGATCCTAAGAATCAGGTAACCCCTCTCACTATATGACTTATCCACTTTTTGAGTCTCATCCCACTTTTGACCTATCATGTCCCATTGGGAATCAACGCTCTTCGTTAATTTCCCTTCGCTATCATAGGTGTGATCAGTTCTGGACAGTGGCATCCAGATTCCAGGAAAAGGCACAGGATACCAAATGTAGTATATTGTCGCGACATGTTTACTTTCCGCGTTCACGGAAGCAGTGGTACTAGTGGATTTCTTATTCTCAAAGATATACTCCCATTTTTGCCCATTTTCCCATCTGTTGCTGTCTGCGTTCCAGAATGCGCTAATACTGGATGTCTGGTTATCATCGGCATCAAAGGTATTGTCATATTTACTCGTCGGGACCCACTGATTGGAGATAGTATCCCAGGCAGACCAGACATTCGATGTGCTATTCCCATTCGCATCATATGTGTTATCCCCTTTTAGTGTATTCACCCATTTACCGGCGCCTGTATCCCATCGTGATTCAACCCAGCTTGTTACCATCCCACTGTCATCCCGTGTAAATTCCATTTTAAAACCTGGCTTAAACTGCTTACCGGCCGGGTCCCATTCCCATGAACTGGATGAAGAGGTTGCATTGCCGTTCGCATCATAATTGTATTGTTCGGTATATATGCCTACCCACTCCTTGAGTCCCGCATCCCATTGATATACCGAGTAAGTAGTTTGGTTTCCATCTCCATCGTAACCATATTCCCACTTATCAGAACTAATCCATTTGCCATCGTTCGGATCCCAGACAAAAGAGTGCCACACGGATATTCTTCCATTTTCATCGCGCGTATATTCAGTTTTATAGTCTCCAGCCCATTGTTTTAGACTGTCATCCCAATGATATCCAGCAATCACGGAAGTTCTTCCGTTTTCATCAAAGGAAGATTCATCCTTCAAATCAGGCGTCCAGGGATCAGTAATGGTATCCCTGGTATACTCAACAGTTGAAATTGGATTATCATTCTCATCATATTCATAGACTAATTTTGTCTTCCCGCCGACAATGCTGTCAAGGCGTCGTTTGAAAGCCACCGTTTCGGACCTTGCCGCCTGTGCATCGTTTAGCCTGGAATATGGACTTCCAGATTCAACATGAAATTCATGTTCAAGGGTTTCAAGAGGTTCAGGTTCGGATAGCTGTCCGGGTTTGTCGAGTTGTTTAAGAAAATCTTTTTGAAGCCTGGTTGCAGGGCTCTCAGGAATTTTTGGATAAGCCTGCGTGGACTTCTGCGCGTACAGGGTCACTGATATAAACAGTGCCAGTAAAAAAGTAAAAGTTCGATTCATGGTTTTAAATTTTTGGGTTTCACATTAATAATCTCACTTATAAGATAAATTTATAACCATATATTCATATAATAAAATCTTATTATATCATTTCTTAATCATTCTAAATAACAAATGCCGGGTCTTGTTCGATGCGCTGTCACATCCCATGCTCATATAAAATCATTCTAAATAAATCTTTTGTAATTTCGGCTTTAATTAGAGTGCGCATGAACTCCGGATTGTCAAAATACCGCCTTTCATTCATTGCCTTTTTTACCACGGCCTTCATTTTATGCATGGTACAATGGAAGGTGTCCAGGCCCATCCTCATGGCCGAACGGTTTGTGGAGGGGGCCGGATGGATACAGGTCCTGATTATGGCAGGGTATGCCGCATGGATCACACTGAAAATGCAGGATCCTGGACAATCAGCAAGGTGGAGAAGGATCACATGGACGATTTTTAGCATTGTATTTTTCGGTCAGCTGGCATTGGGACTGGCAGGATTCGAGCGGTTCCTGATGACCGGAAAGCTTCATCTTCCGATCCCACTGATGATCCTCAGCGGTCCGATTTTCAGGGGCAGCATCGGGTTCATGCCCATACTCTTCCTTAGCACAGTACTGGTTACGGGTCCTGCCTGGTGCAGCCAGCTCTGTTATTTCGGAGCGCTGGACAACCTTTCTGCCGACCGGAAAACAGACCTGAAACCTATCAGGAATAAATTCAGGTTCAAACATATGCTGATAGTGACAGTGGTCATAATAACCATACTTCTCAGGTTGTTCGGGGTTCATGACAGGATCACTACCTTGCTGGCAGCTGGCTTCGGTGTCATAGGCCTGGCCATCATTTTGCTGCTTTCCCACCGTAGAGGCAAGATGGTGCACTGCATACTCTGGTGCCCCATAGGTACGCTGGTGAACTATATGAAACTTATCTCACCTTTCCGGATGTACATAGATGATTCATGTACCGACTGCATGGCCTGTACAAGGTATTGTAAATATGATGCATTGAACAAATCTGATATTATCAAAAGGAAACCCGGACTGACATGCACTTATTGCGGAGATTGCCTGGTAAGTTGTAAAACTGCGTCCATCCGGTATAAATTCCTCAATTTGTCTCATCAACAGGCCAGGAATACCTGGATTGTATTGACCATCAGCCTACATGCCATCTTCCTGGCCCTTGGCAGGATATGATGTCAGATGCTCTGCAGAACCTCCAGGTATTTTTCTATGAACTCCTCTTTTCTTTTAAACCTGTATTGCATTACCCAACGTGGATGCGGAAGGGATATGATCTCCCCAAACAGGTCCAACTTCTTATTCAGCTTTTCCAGGTATTTCATGTTCTTTCCCTCTCCCAGGCAGATGGCCTTGTCTTTCCTTATGCCCAGGTCAATTTGATCCCGGAGTGAGGATTCAATGAATTTCCCGAGCGCGGCCTCCAGTTCCCTATCATCATAATAGTTCAGGTTCTTTCCATCCCTGACAAAACCAAGCGGGGAGACGGCTGAGAGGAAAAAGTGTTGATAGAATGCCTGGCAGCCTCCATAGGATGAGATCACATCATAGATGAAGCGTGAGGATAATTCTGCCCGTTTTTCAAAACCGTTGGGTATCTGGCAATCCTCCTCCAGCCGGATTGGATCCGTAAAGGTGATCCCGCTAATGCCCGCGCCGAAACGGCCTGGATTAATGCCCAGTAAAATTACGCGGTCTTGCTGGTCATCATAAAACCTTGTAAAAAAGGAAGTTACAATATCCTTCACTGCTGGGTTTTCATAAGGATTCAGGATCTCTGAGCCTGCTGGCAGGGAAGTGTTGATCCGCAGGTCCTTATAGAAATGGATGGCCTTGTCTGCAAATGTTTTCATGGTGAAGGAACTAACGGAAAGAAATGATCTCGACCTTATCCGGACCGGCAGCCACTACTTTGTTCACGGTATCAAGAAAAAGTCCATGTTCTACCACACCCGGTAAGTGTCGTATCTCTGAATCAAGTTGTTGCGGATCAGGGATGGAATCCAGGCGGAGATCAACGATATAATGATGCCCGTCAGTGGTAAAGATCTTACTCCCTTTCTTTCTCAACACAGGATTCCAGTTCCTTTCTTCCATTTTCCTAAGAAGGTTCCGGTGCCCGAAGGGCATTATTTCAACCGGAAGGGGGAAATCACCCAACTGCGGCACCAGTTTCCGCTTTTCAACCACCCATATGTTTTGCCTGGAATTTGAGGCTACAATCTTTTCATAAAGCAGGGCCCCTCCTCCCCCTTTTATTCCCTGTCCGTCAGGATCCACCTCATCTGCCCCGTCAATTGTGAGGTCAATGTATTTGGCATCTTCAATATCCACCACCGTAATTCCATATTCACGAGCCAGGTCCCTAGTCTGTTCCGAAGTACAAACACCTTTGATTTCCATGCCTTGCCTGGCCAGTTCCCCCAGTTTCCTGATTGCATAATAGGCTGTGGATCCTGTACCCAGTCCCACAACCATTCCATCCTCCACAAATGTGACGGCCCTTTCACCTGCTTGCTGTTTGAGATTCATCTGTACATGTATAATTTTATTACAACAGGTTCCTAAGCCAATCCATAAATCCTCTCAGCGCCTCCGAGACGACCTCAGTGAGAGGCATCTGGAATGCATGTCCCACCACATACAGAACAAAGAGCAGGTAGATCAATATAAACAAACAGGCCTTCCAGAGTGTTAGCTTCCTGCCTATATTGAACAGAATGGCCCCGAATATGGTGGTGATCAGGAGGAACATCCAGAGTTCGGTGCTCATCTCTATGACACCAGCTTCCATCTCAATAGGTCCATACATTAGAGTATAAACGAAAAGTGGAAGTCCCAGGGCAAACGAGATGTCAAAAATATTGCTTCCCAGGGCATTGGAAATGGCATCATCGTAGTTCCCCTTTTTAGCATCCTTCACCGAGATCACGGTATCGGGCACACTGGATGCGGCGGCGGAAAGAACAACGGCAATAAACAGGATGGGGATATGCAATCCATCACTGAGCCATTTTGTACCCAGCACCAGTAGCCAGGTCCCTGCTGACATTACCAGCGTACTGAAAACCAGCAAAATCCATGTGTTTCTGGAATTGAGCTCTTTCTTTCCTATGATGAGACATTCCAGTTTCAGGGTCAGGATCTTTACCGACACAGGCTGTTGCGAGGGGTAGTGTTCCGGGACGGGCTTTTCCTTTCCGCCGTTCTTCATGCTTCTCATCGAGAAGAACATGTAGGCCAGGTAGACTATGTATGCCAACACAAGAATGAGCCCGTGAATGGGTTTCAGGCTCTGCCGGACTATGATCAGTATCAGGATCAGAATGGTAATGATGAGAACAATGCCATCCCTGCGAAAGACTTTCCTGGTTAATTCAATGGTTTTTGACGGATCCCTGATAAGTATGACAAGGGTTACCGCAGCAGGGATCACCAGCAGGTTGAAAATGGAACTCCCGGCCGTGATCCCGAGTCCACCACTAAATCCGTTCACATCCTTCAGGTAGAATAGAAAGAAAAAGGTAGAGAGGAATTCAGGCATGGAACTGGCAATGGCATTGATGGTGGCACCTTTGACCCCATGAGACAATTTTCGGCCCAGGTAATCTGAAGCAATCTCAAATCCGGCGGCTGATCTCCAGATAATGAAGCAGCTGACAATCATTAATATTATGGGACCGGCTATCTGCAAATGAAGGGACTTTGTAATTCTTAAGCTATTTTTCCAGTTACCCCCGCCAAAATATGAACCACCTGGTCATCCACAAAGTGGTCCTCAAACTCTGTCAGGAGTTGCTTGAATATTTTCCATAATCTATGCCTGGTAACAACCGCTATATATCCAAGGTTCTCCTCTCCAAAAATCATGGGAGTCAGGTAAAGATGACCGGTCCTGTCCTGAAATTTTATTTTACCAACATATATGGTCTCGGTGACTGCTTCATTCCTTTTATCCAGTTCCCCTATGTTCAGTCCCACTTCACCCGGATCTTTATCAGCTGGCCAGGCACCTTTGTCATTTTTAATCTTCACCAGGGCATATTCAATGTCGAAGAAGGCAAAATTAAAAAAGGTGACCATAAATTTTGATAAATCCCGGGCCATGTCCCCGGCAGATTGAATGCTCCCGGCAGCAATGGCATTCTGAATAGGGTCAAAAGCACCAGCAAGATTTGACGGGATATATGAAACAACATGGATAAAACTATACCCAAGTACTACCAGTACCAGGTATACGACCGTCACGAGGATTATGGTAACACCTGCCAGACCAAGGACAGCATCCAAAAGATAGAAGATAATCCAGAAAAGTGACAGCACAGTCGCCAGGTAAAATACCGCGAGCAGGGTTCGCTGAATACCATACAAAACACTGAATGACTTGTCCCTTTGAAACATCCTGGTTGCTTTAATTCATAAAAATAGGAAAAACTCCCTATTTCGAAGACCATAAACTGATAGTAAAAGAAAAATTGTCAGGTTCTGAGATCCATGAGTATCTTGCCAAGGGTAGATAATTGGTCAAGGTCAAAACCACGGGTCTGGTAAACGAGTTGCCCCTCTTTATCGAAAAGATAGTTTCGGGGGACCTTCTTCTGGGCAAACTGGTTGTAGATACTCCTGTCAGGATCAGCGGCAAAGGGGACCAGGTAATTTCCCTCATCCCTGAATTCCTTTACTTCATTTTTACTGTGTTCCCTGCCAACCGATAAGAAATGCCCGCCTGACTCATGAAAATCGGGCCAGATATGTTCCTGGATATATTCAAGCATCTTCTTGCAATGTTTGCAAGGGACAATAAAAAAATTTAAGAGGATGATCCTGTCAGATCCCCAGGTAATGATATCATCACCATCGACCGATTCTATTTCGACTCCGGGAAACGAATCCCCGGGAGACAGATAGGAGTATTCATCAAAAATCATGTCTTGCACAAAATGATAATACAATTTACATTTTTTGTGCTATAATCGGAAAGTATATGTATATTTTAACATTACAGTCCGGCCTGCCAGCCGCGGAGGGCTTGGTATCTCCCTGTCAAGGTCGGTATTTGTTCCTTCATTATAGACAATCCACAGGTCGTTCCCTTCTCTCGGGTTGTACCTGAAACGGATATTTGAGCTAACGAAATGGGTTTCACTGTTATACTGAATAAAGGCACTGACAGATAATTTGGTACTGAACATGAGCAGGGCTTTGATCCTGCCGATATGGGAAATGAAATGCTGATCCCTTTCGGGGAAGTCTACCTTGCTGAAGACATAGCCCCCGCTTAATACAAAGAAGGATGAGATACTCCAG
>JAZGGT010000338.1:0-2036 GCA_036480555.1 Bacteroidales bacterium
GCGTTTGGAAATGTAAGTTTCTGTTTTTTGCCTTTTAAATAAGTTGCTCCTCCAACATGATCCAGATGAAGATGAGTCAGGATCACGTCAGTTATATCCTTCGTCTCCAGGTCATATTTTTCCAGGGATGCTTCAAGATTGTATTTGGTCTGGTCTAATTTGTAGATTTTCTGATTTTTTTTTGATAATTTTGTGCCGATGCCGGTGTCAACAAGGATTTTGCGTTTGTCATCCATGATGAGTAGTGACCTGAGGGCCATCTCAACCCTGTTTTGGTCATCTGAAGGATTTAGCTTATTCCATATTTCCTTTGGTACAATACCAAACATCGCACCGCCGTCAAGGGCAAACCTTCCGGTCTCAATCGAATGTAGTTCATATTGCCCAATTTTCATAAATCAGTTCCTTTCGTCTATTTTATGGCTAAGCTGAGCTTAGTTGTTTTTTCAATAAAATGATGGTTTCTGTCGTTCCCGGTTGCCTGACAATATGTTGGGTAGGGTTGCACTTATACCATATTATGGTATCATGCTACAATAATATATAGAGAAGAAATGAGCATTACAAGGGGGAAAATATGACAATTGAGATATGCAAAAAATTATATAAAAATTTAAAAGAAAAACATCAGATAGCACGGGACGCTCTGGGGAGGGGTTTAACCCTTACGGAAAAAACCCTTTATTCCCATATGAAGCCGGAGGATATAAAACCATATACCCGAAAGGAATCCAATGTAGATCTGTATCCGGATAGGGTGGCAATGCAGGATGCGACTGCTCAAATGGCGATATTACAATTTATGTCGTCAGGTGTGCCATCTGTGCGAGTGCCGACTACCGTTCACTGCGACCACCTCATACTGGCGCATCAGGGCGTAGAAGACGATCTGCCTGCCTCAAAGATGACAAATAAAGAGGTCTATGATTTTCTGTCTTCTGCATCAAAAAAGTATGGTATGGGTTTCTGGGATCCCGGGGCAGGTATTATACATCAGGTAGTTTTAGAGAATTATGCCTTTCCCGGTGGCCTGCTTATCGGTACTGATTCACATACCCCTAATGGGGGAGGTCTGGGGATGCTGGCAATTGGTGTGGGTGGGGCAGATGCGGTAGACGTTATGGTAGGATTGCCTTTTGGTTTAAAGTGGCCTGGTGTTATAGGTATAAAATTAACCGGTAAACTAACAGGCTGGTCATCTCCCAAGGACGTTATCCTGAGGGTAATGAAAGAGCTTACCGTCAAAGGAGGAACTGGTTCAGTCGTCGAATATTTCGGGGATGGCGCGGCTTCAATTTCATGCACTGGTAAGGCAACTATATGTAATATGGGGGCGGAACATGGTGCTACAACATCTACATTTCCTTTCGATACTCGGATGTCAGATTATCTGAGAACAACTGACAGATCTGATATAGCAGACTTAGCGGAGGAATATTCAGAATGCATCAGGGCTGATGTCGAGGTATATACAAATCCTGAAAAATATTATGATAAGATTATTGAAATAAATTTATCAGAGCTTGAGCCGTTGGTCTGTGGTCCTCACACGCCTGATAAGGTACGTTCTCTATCGGACTTCAAAGACGAAATAGTTAAGGACGATTATCCTGATAATATTAAATTTGCTCTTATCGGTTCATGCACAAACTCTTCTTATGAGGACATGGGGCGCGCTGCTGCCGTGGCAAGGGATGCTGTTGCCAAAGGCCTGAAGATGGCTATTCCACTACTGGTGACACCGGGATCAAACCTGATAGAAGATACCATTAAACGTGATGGACAGATGAAAGCCCTGACTGATGCAGGTGCAACCGTACTGGCAAATGCTTGCGGTCCATGTATAGGACAGTGGAAACGTACTGATATCAAAAAAGGTGAGAGAAATACCATTGTTAATTCTTATAATAGAAACTTTCGTGCCCGTAACGATGGCAACACAGAGACACTCTCATTTATCAGCTCTCCTGAAATTGTAACAGCATACGCCTTCTCAGGTTCTCTTTCCTTCAATCCGTTAAAAGATAAATTAAAAA
>JAZGGT010000339.1:0-2428 GCA_036480555.1 Bacteroidales bacterium
TGTGGTTTGCTGATCGGCACGGGATTCCAATTCAAAACTTATGCTCAGTCCCGGCACCAGGTTTACCGGGAAACATTTAATGCCAGTGACCGCGTCAGGAGCGGAATAGCTGTCGGGGGACTCGGAACAGGATCGGTTGAAATAAGGAAAGACGGACAGTTTTACAACTGGACAATACTGAATAACTGGCCCTTGGGTACAGGTGAGCCCCTTGTGATAAAATCCTTTCCCCGGACATATGCGGATCAATCTTTTCTGTTCTTCATTGTCAGATATGAAGTGGAAGGAGCCCCCCCCAGGTTAAAGCTTTTACAGTTGAATGACGGGTTATCGGAAGGAGGTATGCAGAGTATCGATTACTATTACCCATGGATGAGATCAGTTGAAAACATTGAATACAGTGCACGCTTCCCGTTTACACATATGAAGTTCTCGGATCCGGAGATGCCCTTTGAAATTTACCTCGAGGTCTTTTCCCCCTTTATTCCGCACGATGTTAAAAACTCCTCCCTTCCAGGAGCTTATTTTAACTTTTCAATCAAATCCACTTCTGACAAGCCTGTAAAGGTATTGCTTTTGTCCAGCCTCAGAAACCTGGCTGGATACGATCATTTGGATAAATATTTTATCTCCAGTGCTGATTCCGGAAGTGATTATAAAGGTTTTACCATGAGCTGCGGTGGAATGGACTCCACACAAAGTTCCTGGGGGGAGATGGGCATATATTCCCTGTCGGCCGGGTCATCCTATTACCTTGGCTGGGAACATAAACATCCCTACTATGAAAAACTTCTTGTCAATGATAAATTCAAGGATATCAACGATACCGAAGGAAGGAATCTGATGGAAAATGGGACTAAGAAAGCCAGGACAGCAGATAATAATGACCAGCGATGCTTCAGTTCAATCGGGTGCAACACAATGCTGCAGCCAGGCGGAACCTTCGACCATTCTTTTATATTTGCATGGTACTTCCCCAATCTTTATGGCGGGATCGAACAGCGGCCGGACAGGGAAATGCTAAATGAAAATTTCAGCCTGAATGTCGAGAAGACTAAGATCCAGGGGCATTATTACAATAATTTTTTCAGCTCACACCAGGAGGTAAGCGAATACCTTATGGCCCGTAAGGATGATCTGGAAGAAAAAACAAGGGACTTTCTCAATGACTTTTACAACAGTGACCTTCCGACTTTTGTACTCGACCAGGTCAACTCCCAGCTGAATACTTTTGTTACCAGTTCAACATTAACCCGCAACGGTACCTTCGCCATACGTGAGGGATTAACTGCCGACAAACCATGGGGGCCCAATGCGACCATCGATGTTTCTCTGTACGGATCTTCCTCCATAATCGCCCTCTTCCCTGAATTGCAGAAAAGCATGATGCGGGCCCATCTGCTCATCCAGTCAGAAAAAGGCGAGATCCATCACGGTTTGCACTCGGAAATCGAAATCGAACACAATGGAACATGGGGAGTATTCCACAGGGTTGATCTGGTTCCCAATTATATTCAGATAGTACTCCGGGATTATTTCTGGACAGGCGATGAAGATTATCTGAGGGAGATGTGGCCGTCCGTAAAAAAAGGGATACAGTACATCATTGATGAAAGGGATAAGGATGGAGACTGGATGCCTGACATGGAAGGGATCATGTGCAGTTATGACAATTTCCCGATGTACGGTCTGGCATCCTATATACAATCACAGTGGATGGCCGCCATGGCATCATCCGGTAAAGCTGCAGGAATCCTTGGGGATATCGAGACTCAGGAGCTATCTGAAAAAATATTCCGTAAGGGCACCAGCCTGATGGAAACCCGGTTATGGAATGGAGAGTACTTTGTTCTATCCAATGATTACCTGGGTGAGAAAGGATTGGATGATGGGATACTAACGGACCAGCTTATCGGACAGTGGGTTGCCCATCAGAGCGGTCTTGGTTACCTGTTCGGGAAAGACAAGATCAAATCATCCCTTAGAGCAGTTATGAAAAATTCCTACAGGGAGGAATTCGGACTGAGGAATTGTTCCTGGCCAGAATACCCCGAAATCTACCCCATTCACGAAACAAACCTCTGGGTTGACCAGGCGAATACCTGCTGGTCAGGAGTGGAACTTGCTTTTGCCTCATTTCTTATTTATGAAGGAATGGTAATAGATGGTGAGAAAGTCATAAAGACCGTGGATGACCGTTACCGGGATTCGGGCCTGTACTGGGACCACCAGGAATTTGGCGGGCATTATTACCGGCCCATGTCGGCATGGTCAATCCTGCATGCTTACCTGGGACTGGGAATTTCAGACGGATCCTATTATTTCAGTCCGAAACTCGACTGGGAAGAATACAGACTGTTTTTCTCCCATGGCAATGGGACCGCCCATTATGCGAAAAAAAATGATTCTGTTAGTATCCGGGTGGCAT